>CAZJNL010001358.1:0-1798 GCA_964546515.1 uncultured Oscillatoria sp. | reverse complement strand
CTCGGAGCTCGAAGGATGGAGCTCGGAGCTCGAAGGATGGAGCTCGGAGCTCGAAGGATGGAGCTCGGAGCTCGAACCACCGATGGGATGAACCCCACGTTCTTCATCCCACAAATGCGCGACGCCCTAATTTTGGCCACATTGCTCACCGGCATCACTGCTTATCCAGTTACCGCGCAAACCGTCAATCCCAATCAGATTCCCAATCCAATTCCCCCAACTCCTCCCCAGCAGGAAGCGCCTCCCCCGCTACCTCCCCAGCAAAACCCCCTCCCGCAACCACCAGACGCGCCAACACCTCCCTCTGAACCGCCGAATCTTTCAGAAACCTTCACCGTTGAGCGTTTCGAGTTTGCCGGCAATACCAAATTCGACTCAGATACCTTAGCCGGTGTTATCGAGGAATTTCGCGGCAAAGAGATCACCTTTGCTCAACTGCAGCAAGCCGCTTCTAAAATCACCGAATATTATACCAGCCAGGGATATATCACCTCTGGCGCTTACATTCCGGCTCAAACGCCTCAACAAACAGGGGTTTTTATAATTCAAGTAGTGGAAGGTGAGCTGTCAGACATCAAAATCACCGGCACTCAGCGCCTGAAACCGGACTATGTGCGCTCGCGCATAGCCCCAGCCACTTCAAAACCTTTGAACTTGAATAAGTTGGAAGAGGCGCTGCGACTGCTGCAACTCGATCCTTTAATTGAAAACCTGTCAGCGGAACTGTCTGCCGGCACCCAACCGGGGATGAATTTGCTGGTAGTGAGAGTCAAAGAGGCGCAGTCTTTCAGCACCGGCTTTTTGGCGGATAATGGGCGCTCGCCGAGTGCCGGCAGCTTCCGACGCCAAGTGGGGCTAGCGGAAGGTAATTTGCTCGGATTTGGGGATAAGATTAGCTTAACTTACAGCAATACGACGGGCAGCAATGCTATAGATGCCGGTTACAGCTTGCCGGTGAATTCCCGCAACGGCACCGTAACTTTCAGTTACAGCAACACTTGGATCAACATTACCGAACCGCCTTTCGACGAACTGGATATTGAGGCGAATTCGCGCAACTACGAACTGACGTACCGGCAGCCGGTGATTAGAAATGCCACCAGCGAATTCACGCAAGAATTCGCCCTCGGTTTAACGGCGTCGCGGCGGGAGAGCGACACATCCCTGCAGGGGGAGGATTTTCCCATATCCCCCGGCGCAGACGATCGGGGGAGAACCCGCATTTCCGCCCTGCGTTTTTTTCAGGAGTGGGTGCGGCGCGGGCGTCAAAACGTGTTGGCGGCGCGTTCGCAGTTCAGTCTCGGAGTGGGTGCGTTTGACGCTACTATTAATAATAGCGCTCCCGACAGCCGGTTTTTCGCATGGCGGGGGCAAGTGCAGTGGTTTCACCAGCTATATTCTGACAGCAACCTGTTGGTAAGTGGCGGCGTGCAACTGGCAGACAGGGCTCTCGTACCGCTGGAGCAATTTGGTTTGGGCGGTTTGGGAACTGTGCGGGGATACCGGCAGGATGCGCTGCTCACCGATAACGGGGCATTTGCCTCTGCAGAACTGCGGGTGCCGGTGTACAGGGATGAATCTGGAGTTTTGCAGCTGACGCCCTTTGTCGATGCCGGCACTGTTTGGAACAGCGGCGGGAAAGACCGCCCGAAATCCAGTACCCTGGTGGGTGCAGGGGTCGGGTTGCGGTGGCAGTCAGGCAATCACTTTTCTGCTAGACTTGATTATAGCATACCTTTAGTTAATGTGGAGTCCGAGAAAAGAACATGGCAAGAAAATGGGCTGTATTTTTCCGTAG
>CAZJNL010001357.1:0-1799 GCA_964546515.1 uncultured Oscillatoria sp. | reverse complement strand
GATTGACGCCGTGCCGGTTGGGGAAAATTTGTCTACCATTGGTACACAAATCCCATACCGAAAGTGTCAAGTCCACCCGATTGGGACTGGCTTGAGCAGTGCCAGTGGAAAGAAGGCACCCGTCCTCAATTTGTCGGGTTTGGCTAGCTGCCCGGACAAGTGGGGCAATCCTTGACGGAGAGCCGGTCTGTTTATTGACGCCGCCCGGGGGGGAGAAAATTTGTCTGCCACTGTGAAGCTGTTACGCTAATAATGCTGCTTGTTAAATAAAGGAGGCAGCAGCCCCCCAAAACCGCGTTACCAGTCTGTAGGGGCAGGCCAGAGTGCATGCCCCCCGGAACTATGAGACAGCAAAAACGCAATATTTGCGCAACAGCTGAGTGGCTTACAGCTGGAAAAAGTTCTTTGAAAACAAATGACACGAAAGCCTCCCAATCCACCTGCAAAAACTGGTGCCAGGTGTGATTCGCGATCCAATAGACATCTCCAGAAATTAAGCTTTAACCTAGACGCCATAAGGCTTCTGGGTTAATTTATGGAGATGTCTAATCAACTAGCACGCTCTGGGTGGGTTCCCTCTTAGGGAACCCACCCTACTGCTCTTCCTTGGCGTCCTTGGCGTCCTTGGCGGTTCAACCCCCCCCAAGCCATAAGAAAAACTATGCAAAACCCCCGCCAAATCGCCTTCCTCGCCCTCCGCGACACCCACCGGCATTCCGCCAAAGCAGACGACGCCCTCGACAAATGGCTGCGCCAAGCCTCCCTCAGTGACCTCGACCGACGGCTTGCCACAGAATTAGTTTACGGCAGCGTCAGGAGAATGCGAACCCTCGACGCCCTCATCGACCAACTCGCCAAAAAGAAATCCCACCAGCAACCGCCGGATCTGCGCACCATCCTCCACATCGGCTTGTACCAGCTGCGCTATCTCAGCCACATCCCGCCCTCAGCAGCAGTCGATACGGCAGTCGAGCTAGCCAAACAAAATTCTTTAGCAGGACTTGCCGGTTTTGTCAACGGTCTGCTGCGGCAATACCTCCGTCTGGCGGCGGATTCCGCCGATCCCCTGCAACTGCCGGCAGATCCCGTTCAGCGTCTGGGCATTTCGCACAGCTTTCCCGACTGGATTGTGAAAAACTGGCATGACCTGCTGGGTTTTGAAGAAACAGAACAGCTGTGCCGGTGGTTCAACCAATCCCCGACAATTGATTTGCGCGTCAATCCCCTGCGGGCATCAATCGAGCAAGTTGAGGCGGCGATGGGAGAGGCGGGAGTGCCGGTCAGTCGCGTCCCGCATTTGCCCCTGGCGCTGCGCACAAGGAGTGTCGGTGCGATTCAAAACCTGCCCGGATACAGGGAGGGGTGGTGGGCGGTGCAAGACAGCAGCGCCCAACTGGTGAGCTATTTGCTCGCTCCGCAACCGGGTGAAGTGGTGATAGATGCGTGCGCCGCACCGGGGGGAAAAACGACGCACATTGCGGAACTGACCGGCGATCGCGGCACGATTTGGGCGTGCGATCGCGCGGAGAGCCGGCTGAAAAAGGTTAAAGAAAATGCTGACCGGCTGGGGCTCAAATCGATTCAAATCTGTGCCGGTGACATCCGCAACTTCTCGCAGTTTGCCGGTGCGGCTGACCGCGTATTGCTGGACGCCCCTTGTTCTGGTTTGGGAACCCTGCACCGGCGTGCTGACGCCCGCTGGCGGCAGACTCCAGAAACGGTTCAGGAACTGTCTGCGCTGCAAGGGGAATTGCTAGCACATGTTGCTGGTTTTGTCAAGCCAGGGGGCGCGATTGTTT
>CAZJNL010001356.1:0-1804 GCA_964546515.1 uncultured Oscillatoria sp. | reverse complement strand
ATTTACAATGCTTCGATTCCGCAGCGGATGGCGACAGCGGATTTGGAGCCTGTGCCGGTGGAAAGTCGCCGTATGTGGGTTCGCGCTCACACACCGGCACGCTTCCCGATTTGGGTGATGGAAGTTGAGGGGGAGATTGCGGGGTGGTTGAGTTTCCAGATGTTTTACGGGCGACCGGCATACAGCAAAACTGCGGAGGTTAGTGTTTATGTGGCTCCGAATTATCAGCGTCGCGGGATTGGACGTTTGCTTTTGTCGCGAGCGATTTCCCAGAGTCCTGCCTTGGGGTTTAAAACTTTGATAGCTTTTATTTTTGGGCACAATTTGCCGAGTTTGCAGCTGTTTGAGGGGTTGGGTTTTGAGCGCTGGGGCTATTTGCCGGCGGTGGCGGAACTGGATGGTGTTGAGAGGGATGTGGTGATTGCCGGTCGGCGAATTGAGGAAGCGGATGTGGGGGAATGTTAGATTTTAGATTGGGGTGGGTGGCAGCAGAGAGTGCTGTTACAATTTTATTTCAGACAAACCACTTGAGAAATCCCCGTAGGGGCTGTGCCACCCACGGAGACCGCCCCTACTATCTGCGCACTTCCTCGATGGTTTCCCCAAAACTGGAAACGTCCATATCCGGGCAAACTCCTACATATAAGTCTCCCTCTCGGAAGATTTCGACCTGTAATGCGATACGCTGTGGCACAGCTTCTCAAACCTCCTGTAATTGAAGGCGGTATTTTTTGAGTTATATCATGTCCTTGAACTACCGCAATGCATGCCCCTCACCCCCCAACCCCCTCTCCCCTTGTGAGAGGGGGAGTAAGAAAAAGACTAGATCGCACCGGATCGCCAAGCGTGACTCCGCAAATGCCAGAGCGGCTTGAATTGCCAAGGGAGGTGAGGCGACTAATACCGAACTGTACGAAATGTCAGAACTGTACGAAAAATCCGAATTTTCGCCAGCCTGACACTATCTGTCGCCCCGGCATTTCACCCAGGCTTATACTATTGAATGCAGACAGCTATTATCCTTCGCAAGCCATCATTTATGAGTCGGGCTTATTCCCAGTTTGATTCCCTCACTAGCATCCTGGCAGGAACAGTAACGGTAGCAGGCATAGTCACCTTTGCGCCGGCACCCCTTTTAGCCAAATCTCGCCAAGAGATTGCTCAACTAGCCATTCCAGTCACGGTTCAAATAAACGGGAAATATTTAAATAGAGTGAGCAGCGGTTCTGGGTTTATCATTGCTAAACAGGGCAACACTTATACAGCCCTCACTTGCAATCATGTTGTTGGCAATTCTCAAGCTACCTATACGATCCGCACTCACACCGGCAAAGACTATCCCGTAACTCGTGCTGTGCTATTGCAAAAAGAAACAAATCAGCCGGATTTAGCCGTGGTAACATTTGACAGCCCCGAATCTTATCCAGTTGTAACTTTTGGGGATTCAGAGCAAGCTGGAATCGGTGCGGACATCTTTGTTTTTGGCTATCCAGCTAATCGGTTAGAACAAAAGTCCGGAACTAACCGTAACTTTGAGTTTTCACCGGGCGTTGTTACCAGTCGTCTCCCGAACCATCCCACAGGCTATACTTTACGCTATAATGCTATAACTAAAGGCGGAATGAGTGGTGGGCCAGTATTTGATGGCGAAGGGCGCGTGGTTGGCATTCATGGACAGGGCGATCTCGATTATGAACAGGTAGAAGATCCTCAGGGAACCACCACAGGAAGAGCGCTTACGAAAACGGGGTTTAATGCAGCTATTGCTGTTGTTGCTGTAGATGTTAAAATAGCTAATACAGCT
>CAZJNL010001355.1:0-1811 GCA_964546515.1 uncultured Oscillatoria sp. | reverse complement strand
CACGGAGACCGCCCCTGCTGCAAACTGTCACCCAGGCGATTGCCCAAGCAGAGGATTTTCAGAGCGCCTTGAGCGTCGCTGTGCGCTACTGTTGCCAAGCCACCGGCTGGGACTTGGGAGAAGCTTGGATTCCCAGCCCGGATGCCGGCGTGCTCAAATGCAGCCCTGCTTGGTACAGCAGCCCCCACCTTTATAGGGGCGGGCTGGCCCGAAATATTGGCCACACAACTCAGGGTGTTGACAAACCCGCCCCCAGGGGGCGAAAGTGGGGGAAAGTACGCCCCTCACCCCTGGATCAATTCAGGAAAGCAAGCGAGACGCTGACCTTTGCCCCAGGTGCCGGTCTCGCAGGGCGCGTCTGGTTAACCAAACAGCCGGAAAAAATCAAAATCGGGGAGCCGCATGTGTCGGAGCCGCCAGAGACAATCTTTGTGCGGGCGCTCTTGGCTGCAGAGTGCGGGTTCCGAGCCGGTTTGGCAATTCCCATCATTGCCGGCGACACAGTGCTGGCGGTTCTGGTGTTTTTTATGTGCGAATCCGGGGAAATTGACCGGCGACTGGTGGAGCTGGTTTCTGCGGTGGCGGCGCAACTGGGCGAGCTGATGCAGCGCCAGCAGGCGGAAGCCGCACTGCAGGAGAGCCAGCGAAAACTCGCTCACCTGATAGACTCACTTCCGGGTATTGTCTTTTCTTGTGCCAGCGACCCCGAATGGTCGCTGACATACCTGAGCGAAGGGGTATTGGCGCTGACGGGATATACCAGCTCTGAACTCGTCGGGAAAAGCCGGCTGGTTTCGTATAACGACCTCACCCATCCGGAAGATTTGCCAAAAGTTCTGCAAGCCATTCAGACGGCAATCGCCAGCAAACAGCCTTATGTGGTGGAGTATCGCATTCGCACCAAATCAGGCGAAGAAAAATGGCTGTGGGAAAAAGGCAGCGGCGTGTTTGACGACACCGGCAATCTGCTTGGAATAGAAGGATTCATCACCGACATCACCGGGCGCGTACAGGCAGAAGAAGCATTAAGGCAAGCCGAACAGAAATATCGCAGCATTTTTGAAAATGCGGTTGAGGGGATTTTCCAGACCTCACCCGACGGGCATTACCTGACAGCCAACCCGATGCTGGCTCGCATCTATGGCTATGACTCACCCGCCGAGCTGATATCAACTCTTACCGACATCCAGCGCCAGCTGTATGTTGAACCCAACCGTCGGCAGGAATTCATGCGCCTGTTGCAAGAGAGGGATGCTGTTTGGGACTTCGAGTCTGAGGTTTATCGCAAAGATGGCAGCGTGATTTGGATTTCTGAGAGCGCCAGGGCGATTCGGGATGCCAGCGGTGAGTTGCTGGGGTATGAAGGCACAGTGGCAGACATTACCGGGCGCAAGCAAGCTGAAATAGAACTCCTGAAACGGGACAGTTTGCTTTCTGGGGTGGCTGAGGCGATGAATCACTTACTGTGCGACACCAATTACCAGTCAGCTGTGAGCAAGGCGCTGGCAACCTTGGGGGTAGCAGCCGGTGTAGATCGAGTCTGCATCTGGGAGTGCCACGCCGATGCGGGGACCGGGGAGCCAACTGTCAGTCTGCGGTTTGAGTGGGTGCTCGATGGCAACAACCTGATGAGGATGGTTGAGTGGGTGCCGTCTGCAGTTGCACCGGCACAAGGAAGGAGCAATAAGCAACAGGGGAAAGGATTTTCCTACGCCCAGTGCCCAATGCCCAATGCCCAGTGCCCAATTCCCGTTAGCGCAGCGGAACGCGACAGCGTTGATTCCCATTTGGCACTTTTGTCTCGCGGTTTG
>CAZJNL010001354.1:0-1812 GCA_964546515.1 uncultured Oscillatoria sp. | reverse complement strand
CCGCAAGCCGGCCAGGGCTTTACCGAGAGTGAGCAGCCCTTTTTCCTCCACAAACCGCCCCACAAATCCCACCACAAAATCCCCGGGATTGATGCCCAGTTCGCTGCGCAATTCTGGCTGGGGTTGGGGGCGGAACAAGTTTTCATCTACGCCCAGTTGCGGCATCACTTTCACAGCTCCCCGGTAGCCGCGCTGGCGCATAATTTCAGCACCATCTTGATTGCCGGCGACCAAACCGTCGGTGTTGCGGAGGTTATAAGCTTCCAGCAGAGAAACCGGCCATTTCAGGTCGTAAGGAAGGTTCCACCAGGTAAAGAACAGATTTTTGGCTTTCAATCCCAGCAGCCGGTTGAGCGCAATCAGCTGGGCGTAGGCAAGGGATCTCGAACCCTGCTCTACCTGGATAATTTGTGGGCGAAACCGGCGCAGCAGCCCGATCAGGTCAGCCCCGAAAGTGAGCAATCCTTGATTGTTCTGGCTGAAATTGGAAACCGGCACGACTTGAAAGGAGCCTTCTTGGAGGAATTGCGTTTCAACCGTTTTGTTTTGCACGCCTCCCGGTTTCCACCGGCGAGGTACGACAACCGTCACTTCAATTCCCGGTTCTATGTTGGCCAAAGCCCGCAGCTTTTCGCGGTTGAGGTCAACGATATAAGTGTGGCTAGCGACTAGAATTCTCATCTCAACCTTATTTCAAACGTTCTCAGCCCAATCCCCTAAAAGAATAAATCCTCCGTCGCTCAATGTTTTCAAGTTCGACTTTTCAATTCGTCTTCCCGGCTGTAAATCTGGCCGTCGTCCCAAGAAGATTGTAGCGCAGTAGCGATAGCTTTCGCAAAGCCTATCGTGTAGAACCCCGTTCGCACCAAAGTCTTAACTGGGGAGCCGCTTTTGTTGCAAGGGGGGTGCCCCAACACTTGACAGTCGAACAAGCGGGCAAAAAATCGCACGCACTGGAGAGGGGTCAAGTTTTTGAACCCCATGACAAAGTGATTGTGATAGAGGTTAATCTGATATTCGGGCGAGCGGGTACTGATGTCGTGGCAGCCGCCTGTTTCCTCGCCAAGGTGAATGAGATAGGCTTCAGGAGCGTACCATATCTGGTAGCCGGTTTTGCGAAACTGCAGGCAAAAATCCGACTCTTCCCGCACCGCACTGCCCTTGAACCGCTCGTCAAATCTCAGCCCGTACTTGGTAAAAACCTCTCGGCGAAAAGACATATTGCAGCCTCTGGCTGATATAACTTGCTGGGGTTTCACCGTATGCACCAAGTCAATATAGTACCAGGCAACTGCTGGGTCCATCGCTTCTGGGGGGAGAGAGTCGATGGTCAATTCACCCTTAGAATCAGCGAGTTTCATGCGGTCGAATACCCGTCCCGCCACCCCGCCAACTGCCGGTTTTTCCAGATAGTTCCGCCCGTGAGCTTCTAGAAAGCCCGCAGGCAGCTGAACGTCATCGTCAATAAACAGAATAATTTCCCCCGCCGCTCGGCGCACCGCAAAGTTGCGGGCACCCGGCAAACTCGCCCAGTCAACCCGGAACAGCTGTATTTTACCAGCCGCTGCCAGTTCATCCAAGTAAGCTTGAGTTTCGGGCTCGTGGTTAGCGGTTTGATCCACGACAAGCACTTCAAAGTTCGGGTAGTCCTGCTTCAGGACATCTGTCAGAGTGTCCCGCAGGGGCTGCTCACGCCCATAGGTGGGTACAATCACGGAAATCAAAGGCATTACCACAGTTTGCAGCTCCTGTCAATAGATTTGGGATTTGGGATTTGGGATTTGGGATTTGGGATTTGGGATTTGGGATTTG
>CAZJNL010001353.1:108-1813 GCA_964546515.1 uncultured Oscillatoria sp. | reverse complement strand
GTTTGGTCAGACAAGACGACTCATTTCTTGGGTAACATCAGCGCCAGAGGTGGGAGCAATTCTGGGAGTGGCGGATTTGTGGAAGTGTCGGGGAAAGAAAACCTGATTTTCCGGGGCACTGTTGATGTGATCGCGGCGTTTGGCGCAACCGGCACCTTGCTGCTAGACCCAGAAAATATTACCATTGCGGATGGGGATGGGGGTGCGTCTGACGGGGAAGTTTCGGACAGTAAAGTCCTGTTTGGCGAGGGCACCGGCACGTTCACCATTTCTGAGGCGAAGCTGGAAAGTCTGGATGGGAATGCGGATGTCAAGTTAGAGGCGAGTAACAATATCACTGTGGCGGACTTGTCTGACAAGGAATTAACTTTTAAACCCGGCACCGGCACCATCAGCTTGACAGCGGATGCGGATAAGAATGGCACCGGCTCATTTTCCATGAATGCGGGGGACACTATTCGGGCTGAGGGGAGAAATGTTACGATAGAGGCGGCGGCGATAAGTGCCGGCAATATTGATACGAGTTCTGAATCGGGCAACGGCGGGGCGATTGCCTTGAATGCCAAAGCAGATATTGTAACAAGTTCCTTGCTATCGTATTCCTTGGGCACCGGCAGTGGGGGGAATATCGCACTCAATAGCAGTGCCGGGAAAATTGATACTACCGCAAACTCCCTCGACTCTTCTTCAAGTCAGGGGAATGGGGGTTCTGTCACCCTGAGCGCTTCTGGGGATATTAAGACAAGTTACATCTCGTCGTATTCGTGGGGCACCGGCAGTGGGGGGAATATCGCACTCAATAGCAGTGCCGGTGGGATTGATACTGCCAATGGCACGCTATCCTCTTATTCAAGTCAGGGGAATGCGGGTTCTGTCACCCTGACTGCTTCTGGAGCGATTAAGACAGGGCAGATTCAGTCAATGGCGGGTTTTGAGATGCAGTTGGCGTGCCATTACTTGTGAGGAGTGAAAATTAACTCCAATTCCGGGTAGCACCAGCACGGTCGGAAACATCACAATCTCAAGCTGCAATGGTGCGGTAAACACCAGCACCGACTCACTCAACACCATGTCTTCTGGGGGAGTTGCCGGGAATGTTACCATCAATGCAGCAGGACAAGTCGAAACCGCTGGCATCCGCTCGGAAGGCTTATTGCAAGGCGGCAATATTAGCATCCGCAGCGACAGTCCAAATAGTATCAATGTCGGCGGCAACCTAGACAGCTATTCTCCCAGTGTCACAGGCGATATCACCCTCACAAGAGCGGGCAGAATTCCCCTAACGGGTGGCATCATTTCCCCCGGGAAAATCCCAAGTGGGAACCTGAATGTCACTAGCTACAGCAATACCGTCGAGACAAGCTCTATCAAAACTCAATCGGGAGTCGGTCCCGCAGGCAATATTACCATCAATGGCAATAACATTGCCACCGGCAACCTCGACTCCATCGGCAGCACAGGCGCGGGCAATATTGAAGTGCGTGCCGGGGGTCACGTCACGACACTTAATATACAATCTCGTGCGGAGTCAGGAAATTCTGGTAATATTGGAGTAGAAGCAGATGGCGACATCAGCACCGGCAACCAAACCACAAGCGCCACTAACGGCAATTCCGGCAACATCACCAATAATGCCGGCAACAACATTACCACCGGCAACCAAACCACAAGCGCCACTAACGGCAATTCCGGCAACATCACCAAT
>CAZJNL010001352.1:0-1818 GCA_964546515.1 uncultured Oscillatoria sp. | reverse complement strand
CATCTTTGCGCATGAACCGCTTTTCCATCGAGTAAGTGGAAATTTCACCCGTAAAACAGGCGCGACGGTATTGCAGATCGGTTTCCAAGTCATCCGGGTGAGTGACAGTCTGCAGCGAGAGCGCCAGCAATTCCTCCTCCTTGTAGCCCAACATCTCGCAAAACCGCTGATTGACCTGGATAAAATGCCCATTCTGCGTCACCACGGCAATGCCGGCAGCCGCCCGCTCAAATATGGCGCGGAATCGCTCCTCACTCTCGCGCACAGCCTCCTGCGCCCGCACGCGACTGGTGATGTCTTGGGAGAAGATATAAAGTCCATCCCCAGAGGGAAAAACGCGCCGCTCGAACCAGCTGTCTGTAGGTGCGTCATACTCTTCAATCGTGACAGGGATTTGTTGAGTTTTGGATCTGTAATACTCGCCGGAAAAAGTAGATCTTGCAGCTTCTGGAAACAGCTCCCACAGACTATTGCCTAGCATTTCTTGCCGGCTTTTGCGCATTTTTTGCTCGGCTTTTTGATTAATATAGGTAAACCGCCAGCGATTGTCTAAGGCGATAAATGAATCCGTGATGCTTTCCAGAATATTGACAATTTGCCGGCTGGATTCTCGCAGCGCCGCCTCTTTCCTCTGACGATCTCCCATTTCGCGCCGCAATAGCTCGTTGGCTTGTCTGAGTTGGCTCGTCCGCTGCTCCACCCTGATTTCCAACTCTTCTTTTGCCTGTTGCACTGCTGCCAAAGCCCGCTCGCGCTCCGCAACCACCGCCGCCAAAACCAGCGTCGTCAGGGTAATAACGCCAATAAAAGCTTGCAGTGACAAGAGGGATTCGCTCTGCGACTCCTGGATAAAGGGGCCATGACCGCTGAGCGTGCTCCAGATGGCAATTCCTGAGACGATGGCGCTCAACAGCGCTGCGCCGCGCTGACTGAAACGAAACGCCGCCCACAGGAAGAAAGGAATCAGCACAGACGACGGATAGATTCCAAAAAAGACGATTTCGCTAACACTCAGCAGCAGCACCAGCAACAATAACGCCTCGCTAACGGGTTGTAAATTTCCCATTAAAAATGAAAAAATAGAACTTAATAACCCCCCATTTGTAAGTTTTAATTTTGCATTTTTAATGGCGGATCTCCAAGTCAGGAACACCGGCGTCACCACGAGAACGGCAATGGCGTTGGCTGCCCACCCACTAAACCAGACTGTTCCATAAGCTTCCCACGGGAAGCGCCCGCTCAGACAGTCAGTGAGTGCGCCGGCAGCAGCGCCCGCAACCGGGCTGAGCAGCGCCCCGAACACTGCAAATTTGAAAACATCCCCAGTCCTGTCAAGCGGCAGGCAGGTGCCAGCAAACCGGCGCACCAGGAAGCCACCCAACAGGGGGGTCAAGCTGTCCGCTGCTGCGGAGGCGAGGGCAGCCGCAAGGCTGGTGACAGGTATTCCAGGCGCGACGGCTAGCAACGCCCCCACAGCGATACCGGGCCAAACCCCATATCCCAGCAACAGGACAGCCGCCAAGCCGAAACCTGCCGGTGGCCACACCGGCATCTGATTTCCCGGCAGGATGGCCATTGACTGCCCCAGTCTAGCCGCGCCATAATAGAAGCAGGCAACCGCCACTATCACTGCCGAACGTAGCAACCAGTTGGGCAACGAGCGAGATTTCATCTTTGCTTTCTGATTTTTGAGATATTGTAAACTTTTTTATCTCAACTCAAGCAGGTGAAAGTTGTTTTATAGCATAAAAATGACAATTTTAAAAGCCTTACGCACCGGCTAGCCGCAGGAGATACGCCCTCGGTTTTCAGGGACGC
>CAZJNL010001351.1:0-1821 GCA_964546515.1 uncultured Oscillatoria sp. | reverse complement strand
GGTAAGGTTCAGAAACCGGGGGGCTAACCAACCCGGTTTCTGACAAATCAATCAATCTGGAGCTAGTCAAATGAAAAAGCAACTCGTTATTTATGGGGCGACTGGGAATCTTGCGAGGCTCTACCTCATCCCTTCCCTTTATCAGCTTTGGCTGCAAGGCGAAGAGGTGAAAATCATCGCTGTTGGCTTAGAACAGTGGTCACAAGAAGAGTTTTGCGATCGCACCCTCGCCGCGATGAAAGACAAAGGCTCTGCCCCAGAAGGCATCGAGCAAAATTGGCTATCCTTCTCTCAAACAATCGTTTACATCCCACTAGATTTGGAAGCAGCTACCTATGAATTATTACCAAAAGTTGCGTGAAGCGCTCGAACCCAACACCCCAACCAGCTTTTACCTCGCTCTACTCCCCCAGCACTATTCGCTGGCGATTCAGGGATTAGCCACTAATGGCTTGTTGCAAGCTGACAGCGAAGTTATTCTGGAAAAACCTGTCGCAACCACACAAGCTAAAGCCCAAACTCTGCTGAATTTGCTGCGAAAACTGCAGATAGAGAATCAAGCCAGCTTAGTTGAGCACTTCAACCTAAAAGAGAGCCTGAGCAATGCCCTGTACTTTCGATTAACTACGCCATTTGAAGCCTGGTTGAACCGAGACAATGTGAATGAAATTCGCATCTATGCCCTCGAAAAAATTACTGTCCCTAATGAGCGAGTGCCATTTTTTGACAGTATTCGCTCCCAATTACGGGACATGATAACGCACTTGTTGGCCATGAGCTACCCATTGCTCATAGACTTGCCCCCTGAAGGCTTAGAGGTTGCCAGTCTCCGCCGGCAAAAGGAAAAAATCGCCCAGAGTTTGCGGGTAGTTGATGCCGATACAGCTGTGTGGGGACAGTATCAGGGGTATCCAACACCCACCACTTCTACCTTTACAGCTTTCACCTTAGAATCCGACACTACCCGCTGGAAAGGCGTTACAATTAAAGTTGTAACGGGGAAAGGCTTACCTGAAAAATATTGCGGTATGGAGGTGGTATTCCGGGAACAGTCTCAAGTTAAAAACTTGTTTGGCAACATTGCGCCGCGTCTAGTATTCCGGCACTATCCCAACGAGGGAATCGCGTTTTACTTCCCTGTCAAGCGACCTGGATCGGGGCGGGAACTGGTGCCAGCCAAGATGGAATTCACCTATCAAAGTGCTTTCCAGCAGGTAAATCAGCCCGCGTATTTACGCCTGCTTGCTGATATCTGCGCCGGAGATAAATCGAGCTTCGCTAGCCCCCTCGAAGCCTTGCAAGCGTTGCGAATTGCTGATCAGTTAGAAGCCGGCGGGCATTCTTTGGTAAAATATCAGGTGGGCACTTATCCTGAAGAGGCAAAAGATTGGTTGCCATCAGAGGCTGAATGGTTGTAGTGGGGAACATGTCACTTGTGAATCCGCTGAATCCGCGCTCAAAGTAGAACGCGCCGACAGCGCTTTACAATTAGCCCGCGCAGGCGGGCTTTGTCTGTATAGACGCGATTTCTAATCGCCCGTCTATTAGCAAAAGTTACATTTTTCAGTTGGATCAAGTGCGCCCCAGAAACCCGGAAGGGGGCGGGCACGGGGACCACTGGTGTCAACTTAAGCTGTTCCCAGGTCTGGGCGGTTGAAACCGCAGCTACACAGACGAAACCCGCAAGGCAAGGGTTTGAAAAGTCCCGCTCTTCTCTTAAGTCCGCGTTGGGCGAAGCCCTTCCCGAAGGGTAGGCGGACTTCGTTTGTATAGCCGCGATTTCAATCGCCAGGAGCTTAAGTTGACACCAATGGCACGGGG
>CAZJNL010001350.1:0-1821 GCA_964546515.1 uncultured Oscillatoria sp. | reverse complement strand
AGAGGTCTTTTCCCGATCGCAAACATTCTAGCGCCTCAATTTGATGGGAGTAGAAACTCGCGATGCCGGTGCGGTTGAGAGCGGTGCGCAGCCCCAGGGGAAGGTTATTCGGTAAGGGGTGTTTCTCGCTATCGGTAGCTGGGGTGATTTCCACTGCGGCGATACTCTCAGACAGTTCCTCCGCCACAGCGCGAAACCTCTGTTCAGGAATTTTGAGAATCTCCTCATTCAGGGTTTTTGCCGGTGGGGTAAGTTCACCGGCAGGAACGATTTCGCCGGTGGATATTGCCGTTTCCCAGTTTAGCAGTTGGTGGAGAGTGTTGGAGCCTTTAGGGAAACTCAGCACCAATCTCGCTCCCAGGAGACTGACGACTTTTCCTACCCCATATTGGCGGGATTTGACAAACAGTCCTTGATTCAGCCACTCTGGCGGAGTGGGGTAGCCGGTACTGCCGGCTCTGATTAAAGCTGCACAATCTGTGGGTTCATTCTCATCAGGCATAGGCGGCTTGCACCCCTCAAATTTTAGCATGTCCTGGATTTCTCAATATTATACAGGAGGGGGTGATTTTTAGTCAAGTGGGGGCGAATGCCGGTGTGTTGGTGTCAGCTTATCATAATCCTGAGCCGCGAATCCGTGAAGGGTGACACCCCACAGGAGAAGTAGGGTGCAGTTCCCTTCCGTAACGCACCCCACCAGATGGAAGGGGCGAGAGAATGCCGGTGTTCCCAGGGATGCCGGTATCAATCTTCTTCATCCCCATCAGGCAACTTTTCCATCTCCT
The DNA here is from genome assembly GCA_964546515.1 of uncultured Oscillatoria sp. GTDB lineage: Bacteria > Cyanobacteriota > Cyanobacteriia > Cyanobacteriales > Oscillatoriaceae > Oscillatoria. The sequence goes on along the minus strand of CAZJNL010001350.1, from coordinate 1,036 downwards.
CGGCAATCATCGCCTGAAAATCCTCCCCGCAGTGAGCCTCCAGATGAATCGCTGACGCTAACAGTTCTGCCAAAATCTCAGCCTGCTGCACAGCGCTCAAGTGAGGCAATTGCAGCTGGTGGAGTAGGGCTTGTACCTTCTGGCACTCTGCCCCCAACTCGGCAATTAAGGTTCTCAGAGTGGAGTTAGTAACAGGAAGTGGGCGGTCGCTAATCAGCATAGTTTTTATTTCCCCAATCGTTTACGAGCTGGCTCAATTCCCTTCTCAAAAGCGCGAATTTCCTTTGGCCAATGTTCGATTAGACCTTCATCTGGAAAAGTCTTCTGGTACTCTAGCATAATTTTCGCCTGATGTTCAGCAATCCGCTGGGTCAAAGTGCGAATGGCTTTTTTGTGGTTTTTCTTGCCCATATAAACTGTCTGCCGTCCTCATCTAAAGCGGTTCAAATGCTAAAACCTCCTCGCCACCCCCTCCTCACAGCTGTTATTCCCCCAATCTTTTCTTATCGCAGTAGGGTGCGTTCCCGCTCGGAACGGCACCCTACAAGCTGCCATGAGTGACCTTAGGCGTTTGCAAGACGCCGGTAAACCTCTGATCTTCTTTCTTTGAGAGATAGATAAACCAAGAAACCTTCTAACTCTTCTCGCGTGAAATCGGGATGAGTGTGTGACACTTGCTCTTTGAGATCCAGAATGTCTGCTGCACACCGCCGATCGGGCGCGTTTGGAAGAGAGGATACAGACTGACTTGCCATATCGGCTTGCTCCAGGCGTTTGGTGGTCACGGAGTCGAATGTCATCAGATTTATTGGCGGCTTCTTTATTTTAGCATCAAGTGGGGTGCGTTAAGCTCGCACCGGCACCCCACAACCTAAAACCCCCGCGCCGCACCTTCGCCGCGCGGATCGGCTGCTCCATCTAACCCCCGATCCGGCGTCACGACAATTGCATTAGCATTCCCCCAACCGGCTGCCTCGTCAATCTTGTGCCCCCGCCGGCGCAATTCATCGAGCGTGTTCGCATCAAATCCCCCGCT
>CAZJNL010001349.1:0-1824 GCA_964546515.1 uncultured Oscillatoria sp. | reverse complement strand
GTGCGGCAAAGTTCCTAGTCTTGCCTGTTGGGCAACCACGAGCAAATGTTGCTCGATGCCTTCCCCAACGGACGCCAGCACAACCAAGCAATGGCGGCATGGCTTTACAGCGGCGGGAAAGCGACACTGGCGAGTTACCGCAAAAATACAGGCAAGATGTTGGAACACCTCGAGTGGATGCGGACGCTGCCGGTCTACCTGGACTTGGGGGATATCTGGTTGGTTCACGCCGGCGTCGATCCGCAACTGCCGCTGGAGAAGCAAACTGCTGAGCAATTTTGCTGGGTGCGGGATGAATTCCACAGCATCACCAAGCCCTACTTTCCCGACAAACTGATCCTCACCGGCCACACGATTACCTTTACCCTGCCCGGAGTCGCCCCCGGAGAGCTGGCTGAAGGCCCGGGGTGGCTGGACATCGACACCGGCGTCTATCACCCCTTGAGCGGCTGGCTGACCGGCCTGGACATCACCAATCGCAAAGTCTATCAAGTCAACGTCTTGCAGTACGCCATCCGCACCCTGTCTCTGGATAAGGCGGTGAGGCAGATTCAACCAGCGAAAGTGCTGGCTCACTAGAACAAGAAACAAGCCACTGTAGCAGATCTAGCACTAGCCAAACTGGTTAGGACATTAGACATTGAGGGAAGGCTGAACGCAGTCCCTACGGATATACCTCGTCGGACAGGCATCTTGCCTGTCCGAGTGTCCTTGAGGGCAGGCCCGTTCCGGGCGGGCGCGTGGCTCGCTACGCAGCCTGTAGAGACGCGACATGTCGCGTCTCTACTGTCCATTGCTATATCTCGTTCCCAGGCTGTAGGGTGGCCAATTGTGCCCGCCCTGGGAACGCAAGTGTGAAAGAAACCCGGTTCCTTGGAGAAACCGGGTTTCTGTCGCTTTAGTTTTTTTGTGCCCTCTCAGTTACCGTTACAGGGGCTGGATTCTGGATCTGTAGGCCGAACTGTCCAAGCCACTGCCGGCGTTAATAGGGGCTGAGTTTATCTTCTCTTTGATAGCTTGAATGCGATCTTCGGTGGCGGGGTGAGTGCTCAAAAAGGTGGGAGCCGCTCCTCCCCTTTTATCCATGAGTTTTTCAAAAAATGCAATCATGGCGGATGGATCGTAGCCGGTTTTTCCTAACATCTCTAGCCCTCTTTCATCCGCTTCGTATTCGTACTGGCGGCTTCTAGGAAGGCGCAGCGCCAGCTGCACGCCCAGCTGCACCGCTGTGTTGCGGTCAATGCCGGCGGCTGAGGCTATTCCTTGCTCGATGGCCGCCTTTTTAATCCCCTTGAGGACGTGCTTGCCCTCAATGTGGCCGATTTCATGGGCCATGACGCTGGCCAGCTGGGCTTCATTGTCTGCGGCTTTGATCGTGCCGGTGTTGATGTAAACAAAGCCCCCCACAGTGGCAAAGGCATTGATGGCGTCGTCTCTAACCACCTGGAAAGTATAGGGGATATTCGAGCGAGAGCTGTTAGCAGCCAGCCGCTGACCGATCTGGTTGATGTAGCGGGTGAGTGCGGGATCTTTGTAGAGCCTGATCTCCCGAGTCACCAGCTGCTGATTAATTGCCTTGCCAAACTCGACCTCTTGCTCGGCAGACATGTTTGACAGCTGAACCCCCTGAATCACCTGAATTCCACCGCGAATCAGGTCTTGGATGGAAATTGCCCCGGTTGGAGCGGGCGAGCCCACCGCCACTCCCAGAGCCACTACGGCAGAGAGCAACCCGTAGAACCAGCGCCGGTGGGAACGCCGGGGAATCAACCGCAAAGGATTAAACATAGGATCTGTGTGAGGAGACATTATACAGCAACTCTC
>CAZJNL010001348.1:0-1825 GCA_964546515.1 uncultured Oscillatoria sp. | reverse complement strand
CCCACAAGGGGATAGGGGGTTGTAGAGACGCGACATGTCGCGTCTCTACCACATTTTTTCTCCCCACTCCCATTTTGGGATAGGGGATGGGGGTGAGGGTCTTTTTAAAGAGTTCAGGACTGAAGTCCTTACTAGGAACTTTTATCTTATATCAATCTTATGAAAGTTGGCGGAATAAAGTTCTCAAATACTAACTGGGTTATAGCGTTTGCCGGCTACTTCGCGTTTCTCCTCCTCATCCTGCTGCTAGCGGATATGGGAAAGCTCCCCGTTGCGCTAACCCAGCGCCCTCCTTATGACAAAGTTGGGCATTTTATTTTATACGGAATTGCTTCTTTCCTCAGCCACCGAGCTATAGACCGGCGCATGATGGCTTTGGGCAATTATCCCATTCCGCTGGGGCCATTTCTGTTTGGGGCTTTCACGGTATTTGAAGAAATGTTGCCATCTATTTTACCCCACCGCTCCGCAAGTCTGGAAGACCTTGCTGCTAGCCTGTTCGGCATCGTGTTATTCTATTGTGGGGGAGAAATTTGGGATCGTCAAAGACGCTCCTGAAGGGAAATGGCTGGAATATAGCGTTTATATTTAGAAACCAGGTTTCTCAAAGAAACCTGGTTTATGGCCGCTTTTCGACAACTCGTTGAGAGCCGCTATATCAGGGATTTTTTGGGGAGCCGGTGGGGAATGCGCCCCCCACCGGCTAAAATAGTAGGGATTGGATGAAAAAGCCGCAATCAAGACAGCTTATGACCACAGCCGCACCGGTAAAAACTCAGTACGAAGCTATCATCGGTCTGGAAACTCACTGTCAGCTCAGCACCGCCACCAAGATTTTCTGTAACTGCTCGACGGAGTTTGGCTCTCCCCCAAACACGAATATCTGTCCCGTCTGCATGGGAATGCCCGGGGTGCTGCCGGTGCTGAATCAGAAAGTGCTGGAATACGCCGTGAAAGCCGCTCTGGCGCTCAACTGCGAAATCGCTCCCCACAGCAAGTTTGACCGGAAGCAGTATTTTTATCCGGACTTGCCGAAAAATTATCAAATCTCCCAGTATGACTTGCCGATCGCCAAGCAGGGCTGGCTGGAAATTGAGCTGGTTGACGAGGCGGGGAACCCGACGCGCAAAAAAATTGGCATCACGCGCCTGCACATGGAGGAAGATGCCGGCAAGCTGGTGCACGCCGGCAGCGATCGTCTCTCCGGTTCCGCCTACTCTCTGGTGGATTTTAACCGCACCGGCGTTCCCCTGGTGGAAATTGTCTCGGAACCGGATATCCGCTCTGGGGCGGAAGCTGCTGAGTACGCCCAGGAGTTGCGCCGCATCCTGCGCTATCTGGGCGTCAGCGACGGGAACATGCAGGAAGGCTCCCTGCGCTGCGATGTGAATATCTCTGTGCGCCCGGTTGGGGAAGAGAAGTTTGGCACTAAGGTGGAGATTAAGAATATGAACTCTTTTAGTGCTATCCAGCGGGCGATTGAGTACGAAATCGACCGGCAAATTAAAGCGATTGAAGCCGGTGAGCGGATTGTGCAGGAAACTCGGCTGTGGGAAGAAGGCAGTCAGCGCACGATCAGCATGCGCAGCAAGGAAGGCTCTAGCGATTACCGCTACTTCCCGGAACCGGATTTGCCGGCTGTGGAGGTGTCCGCTAGCCTGCTGCAGCAGTGGCAGGCGCAACTGCCAGAACTGCCTGCGTCCAAGCGCCACCGCTACGAAAGCGAGTTAGGTCTTTCTGCCTACGACGCCCGGGTGCTGACAGATGACCGGCAGGTGGCGGAGTATTTTGATGAGGGCGACGGCGACAAGGAAGACCGTTACAT
>CAZJNL010001347.1:0-1826 GCA_964546515.1 uncultured Oscillatoria sp. | reverse complement strand
CAGAGGATGAGTAGAAGGTTTTAAACTTGCAATTGTCATACCGAATTACCCTCAAATTTTTCGATGTTTCTCGTTCCCAGGCGGAGCCTTGGAACGCATGTATAAGAGGCTCTGCCTTTTGTACTTCCAGTAAGCACATGTGTGAGATAAGCTGTTAAGCTTTTAATCTGCCTGTCACTTCAGAAGGAGGCAGAGCCTCCAGAACCCGTTCCCAGGCTCTGCCTGGGAACGAGGTATCCCTTCCTGTCTCATAGGTGTGAGACACTTTTATGCGAGATAAAAATCACTCAGCGGCGCTTCCAGGGGATAGCTGCGCGACAGCCGGCAGCGTATCCAGCATTGCCGTCGTCGTAGCCTCACTCCAGCGCACCATCCAGCTCGGCTGAACTCCCAGCAGAACGATGACCACTGCTAGAATCATCGCCGGTATGCGATCGCGCCAGCGCACCTGCGGCAAATTCACCACTCGTTCCGACAGCCGGCCAAAAAAGGCGCGGTTAACCAGCAGCAAGAAGTAAACAGCCGTCAAGCCGGTTCCAACCATGCACAGCAGCGTTTGCACCGGAAAAACCGGGAAACTGCCGCGAAAAACCAGAAATTCAGCAATAAACCCCGCCATGCCCGGAATGCCGGCACTCGCCATCACCCCCAAAATCATCAGGCTGCCAATCACAGGCAACCCCCGTTCCGGGTTGAGCAGCCCCGTGAGGACTTGTAAATCGCGGCTTCCCGCCTTCTTGTAAACCACACCCACCAGCAAGAACAGCATCGCCGAAATCAAACCGTGGCTGATCATCTGGAAAACAGCCCCCACCAGGCTCACCGGCGTCGCTGCAGCGCCCGCCAGCAAGATGTAGCCCATGTGGCCAATCGACGAGAAGGCAACCATTTTTTTCATATCCGTTTGGGCAATAGCCGCCAGTGCGCCGTAGAGCACGCTCACCACCGCCCAGCCCGCCAGCCAGGGTGCCAAAGTCGCCCAGGCATCGGGAAACAAGCCCAAGCCAAATTTGAACAGCCCATAAGTCCCCAGCTTCAGCAGCACCCCAGCCAGCAGCACAGAAATCGGCGTCGAAGCCTCAACGTGAGCGTCAGGGAGCCAAGTGTGGAAAGGAACCAGGGGAATTTTGATGCCAAACGCCACCAGGATTCCCCCCAGCAGCAGCAGTTGCGTCTGCAAAGGCAATGCTTGAGCCAGCTGCGGCTGGTAAGCAAAGCTATTTGCGCCGGTGTTCCAAACCAGCCCCAAAAATGACGCCAGCACCAGAATCCCAGACACAGCGGTGTAAAGGAGAAACTTGGTTGCCGCGTAGCCGCGCCGCTGTCCCCCCCAAATGGCTATTAAAAAATATAGAGGAATGATTTCCAGTTCGTAAAACAGGAAGAACAGCAGCAAGTCCTGAGCCAGGAAGGCACCGGCAACACCGGCACTCAGCAGGAACAGCAAACTGTAGTAAAAGCGCGGGCGCAGGACGGACTCATCCGTACTGTAAATAGCAATCCAGGTCAGCAGACCATTTAAAACCACCAGCGGCAAAGACAAGCCGTCCACTCCCAGCTGGTAGGTCAAACCTAAAGCTTCAATCCACGGTAGGGACTCAGAAAACTGCAATCCCGCCGCCGCAGGGTCAAACTGACTGGCCAGGATGACTGTCCAGATGAAAATGCCGCCGGCAATCGCCTTGGCGACTTGACGGGTGCGAGCCGGTGTCACCGTTCCTGGCCAAAACCCGATTAGAGCAGCACCTAATATTGGCACCCAAATCAAGGCACTAAGCATCAATGGTTCTTTCTCCTTTTGCCAATCGCTAATTTCATTCCGGCGT
>CAZJNL010001346.1:0-1826 GCA_964546515.1 uncultured Oscillatoria sp. | reverse complement strand
GTATGCAAAACTTGAATTCCCTCACTGACTAAACAGTGATCCAGCGGAATCAACAGCAAGGGAGATTGAGCGGGCCAGGTGGGCAGGATGCCAAAGCCGGTGCGGCTGTTGTGAAGTTTTGTTTTTTCGACAAAGCTTTTATAATAGGGCGACCAGACGGTCATGTTCAAATCTCCAAGCACAACCTTTGGGGTTTTTAGCTGCTGCAGGTACTGGCTGAGTTCTTCGATCTGGGTGTTGCGCCACTCAAAGTATTCTTGACTGGTGGGAGGAAGCGGATGCGTGGCGATAATTGAAAGAACTTTTCCTTGCCAGGGAACCCCGGCAGACAAACTGGGAACTTCATCTCGGAACAGCTGGACAGTCTTGTTCTGGAGAGGCAGAGAGCTATAAAGGGCTATTCCAAAATTGTCTTCCCGAGGGTAGACTAAAGAATAGGGGAGAATATCCCGAAGCGTGTCGAGTCTCTTGGCCCAAGTCTCGTTGACTTCTAAAAAGACAGCGATATGAGGTTTTTCTTCTTGGATGAGGGAGAGAACGTCCTGATAGCGCCGGTTGGAAGTCAGGACATTGGCCAGGAGAAACCGCAGCTCCAGTCCCGCAGGAGCTACAGCACTTCTGGGCTGGGGGATGTACCAAGGGACGATGGCAGCAAGATTGAGAGCGATGCAGAAGAGACTGACAAGACACCACAATTTTCTGCGGGTAAAAGAAAAGAAAACTAAGGCCAAGCAGCAGATGGCTAGATATTGCAATTTGAAATGGCTGGTCAGTTCAAGATAGAGGTGATAGCCGCCCAGATAGCCGGTCAGAGAAAAGAGCGCAGAAACAGCGGTTCCTAGAATTAGCCAGCGGGAGAGGACGTTTTTGATTGGCTTGCGCCAGTCTGTTATATTCAAAAATTGCTGCATAAACCTGTTAACCTAGTTTTAGAGAGTTACACCGGCTGTTCCCCGGGGTGCCGGTTGCGGACAGTGAGGGCGAGTCTTCTTAAGAGCCGCACGAGAAGTGCGGGCGCGGTACGCGGATAATGGTACAATTTTGGAGGGCCGGCACCGGCACGGAGCTTTGGCGAGAGATCCCTTGCCTGTCCGGCCCGCTGGGACTAAAGCGCCTGACCCCGCGCTCCCCTTGCTCCCGCCACCCAGGCGTCCGTTACATCCGCTACCGAATCCTCTGCCTGCATCGGTTATATCCGTTATAGCGGCTGTGGCCGCCATTGCCGTTCGTTTGCCCAGCGCTGTGCCTTGTGCCTTGCCTTGCTGGCAAGCCGCGCGGGAAAGCGCATGGGTGAGGTTTCGCAATAGTGTGACAGGAACACCAACAACTCCAACCCCAAACCAGCGTGATCGCTATTTATCCGGGTAGCTTCGATCCAATTACCTTCGGTCACCTCGACATCATTGAGCGTGGCTGCAAGCTGTTTGAGCGCGTGATCGTGGCGGTTGTGCGCAATCCCAACAAAACGCCGCTGTTCACCGTAGCTGAGCGCGTCAGCCAGATTCGCCTGTCCACGCAACACTTGGACAACATAGAAGTGGACAGCTTTGAAGGTCTGACGGTCAACTATGCCAGAATGCGACAAGCTACAGTGCTGCTCAGGGGGCTGCGCGTCCTTTCAGACTTTGAAATGGAGCTGCAGATGGCGCACACCAATAACACGCTCTACGATCGAATAGAGACAGTTTTTCTCGCCACCTCTAACGAGTACAGTTTCTTAAGTAGTAGTGTAGTGAAAGAGATCGCCAGGTTTGGTGGCTCTGTCGATCATCTTGTTCCCAAACATGTTGCCCTAGAGATTTCCCGATGTTACGCCAGGACACATC
>CAZJNL010001345.1:1348-1830 GCA_964546515.1 uncultured Oscillatoria sp. | reverse complement strand
TTTTTATTTTCTCAATTCAGGAAAAAAGCATCTATTAATCTGAAAACTTCAGTCATCCGTAACAGCGATACCCCGCCTTAGAAAGAAAAGGAAATGAACCAAATGAATGCTTCTGCTGCGCCCGGATCTCCGGCTAATCGAGCGCCCAACACGCCCCCGCCACCGCCGCCACCGCCACCGCTGAAAGGGGCAGGCCAACCCCAAGGAGCCACCCCCCCCACTTCCATTCAGCAGATGGTGAAAGACGCTCACGCTCGCAAAGCCTCTGACATTCACATTCGAGTCGGGCAAGTTCCCCGATTTCGGATGAGGGGCGAAATGGTGCCGGCTACCGATCAGGTGAAAGTGACGCGAGAAATTTTTGAGCAGTACCTGGCAGAGATACTCACGCCGGTGCAGCGAAAACAGTTCGCAGAAACCAAGGAACTGGATACAGCAATTTTCTACCCCGGCTTTGTGCGATGTCGGGTGAATTGTTTTGA
>CAZJNL010001345.1:0-1338 GCA_964546515.1 uncultured Oscillatoria sp. | reverse complement strand
TCCCTGACCGGCGGCGCAATGGTGCTGCGGCTGATTAGCCTCCATATCCCTTCCATCGATGATTTGTGGCTGCCGCCGGTCCTGAAAAGAATCGTCAGCTTCCATCAGGGGCTAATCCTAGTAACCGGCCCGACCGGCTCAGGAAAATCCACCACTTTAGCGGCAATGATCCGCCAGATCAACGAGACGGAAGCCAGACACATTGTAACAGTTGAAGACCCGATTGAGTACGTTCACACCTCGCAAAAATCCCTGATCAGTCAGCGAGAAGTGGGGCTGCACACCCTAGACTTTCACCAAGCTCTTCGGGCGGTATTGCGGGAAGATCCGGATGTGATTCTGATTGGGGAAATGCGCGACCGGATTACGGTTAACACAGCCCTGCAAGCCGCCCAAACAGGGCACTTAGTGATGGGCACCCTGCACACTCGCAACGCCATCAACGCGATTAACCGGCTGCTGAACCTGTTCAACCCCGATGAGCAGCCGTCGGTGCGCATCCAGATTGTGGAATCTCTGGTGGCGGTGATTGCCCAACTGCTGCTCAAAACTACGGATGGGCGTCGCACTGCAGTCCACGACATTTTAATCAACACGCCCGCTATGCAGGATTATCTGTTAAAGGGTGAGGAGGATGAGGCGTTGCAGCTGATGGCAACCGACACTATCGAGGGGATGCAGATCCTGAATGTGGCACTTTACGAACAAGTGCTAATGGGTCGGGTCACTATCGAAGATGCGATGAGCATTTCTCCAGATTCCAACGATCTGGAGCGCCGTCTGCGAACCGGCGGATATGACTCCTCTCGCTCCCCTCGCGAGTTTGTCTGAAACATGGCTTGGAATCCGATTAATTACTATTTTTTGCCTGGCCAGAAACCGGGTTTCTTTAGATGGGAAAAGAGAACTTGTGGCCTTATAACCGAAAGAAACCCGGTTTCTTACCGCTTGAGACTCCCCAGTTTACTGGCAGAAAAGAAGTAAATTAACGGGAAAGAAAGGGCGCTCGCCAAAAATATTGTTGAGCAAGGAGCGAGCGCTCCTCATTCAAGTCAAGTCATGGCAGGGTATCGCTTACCTAATTTTTTATTAATCTAACCTAAGTTGCTAGTTATAGCACTAGCCACATTGGTTAGGACATTAGACATTGAGGGTCGGAGGGAACGCCTGCCCTACGGATCTATCTCGTAGGACAGGCGTCTCGCCTGTCCCTGTCCCCAGGAGCAAGCGCTTCGGCCTTGTCCTAAACTTACTGTCCATTGCTATATAAGTCTAAGCATCCAGCTCCCCCCAAAGGGCAGCTCCCGGGGGCCATCGGTGTCTGGTAGAGACGCGACA
>CAZJNL010001344.1:0-1831 GCA_964546515.1 uncultured Oscillatoria sp. | reverse complement strand
CTGTTCCATTCGCCGAATGACTTGCGCTTCCATTAGCTGGCGAACCAATTCTATCACCGTTAACAGTAAAGAAGCAAAACCCGCCTGACTGTTCAGTTTGTAAGTGGTGGGAACTGTCTCAGTCTCAGGAGAGTTTTCCGAAAGGGGCCCAACTAATTCCATAATGTCACTTTTTTACCGACTTTTAAATGGCTCGAAATCCGCAGGTTTTATTCACGTTTCTTCGGGGGGCGAGCCGTTTCCTCATCGTCCGTTTCCTCCCCGTCAGTTTCCTTTTCGATAGAGGCTGGCTTTTCAGACATAGAATAGAGATTTTTTGGCGACTCTGTGGGGCCTAAATCTAGTTGACTGGTAGCCAGAGCTTTGAGGGAGCGCATTTCGGCTTCTAAACTTTGCAACCGGGACTGCAGCTGTTTATTTTCCTCGATTAAATTCTGGTTCTTGCTGCTGAGATAGGGGTCGCTTTCCCACCAATTTATTCCCATCTCCCGCGCTTTATCAACCGAGGAAATCAGCAACCGAATCCGGATATGCAGGAGTTCGGTGTCGGCGATAGAAACAGAGATATCACCGGCAATCACAATTCCCTTGTCCAAAACTCTTTCGAGAATATCCGCCAAAGTCGAGCCTTGGGTAGATGTGGCAATTGTTCGACGGTCGTTGGATTGAGAACTTTTCGGCACGAGCAGCGTAGTAGTCACGATTGGGTCGCCTCTTTAATGGTATTTGACACTGTACATGCTAACTTTTCTTGGGGTCAGCACGTCGCAGAAAATAGGGGTCGGGAGCGCTCAATGACAAGGCCTACCTTTCCCCCGGCACGTCTCTTGAGGAATTTGGTATTTTAGCACGGGGTTAACTTTTACACAGCAGGACTTGTGGCTGATTGAGTGAGGGCCACGGCTTCTGACTATTTCAGATAGGTTTCTACAGAGGCGATAGCGATACGGCTTCCATTGCCAGTAATTCAATACCGGCATAAGAAAGGCGCACCCGCTCGTCTGTAGCTGCACCTTTATCTAAGATGCGAGCGATAACTTCCGCCCCGGCTTGAAGAGGAGTTGACCTTTTCGAATGCCACAGTTTTCTGCCGTTGTCGTCCCTACAGGTGTTTGGCAAGCCCCACACCTCTTCATAATATATATCAAAGCGAGCGGTTTTGTAAGTTTATTTTTTAAAAAAGATATTAAGAAAAATTAAAGCTCCTGAGTCCAGGAGCAACAAAAAGTAATGAAACTTGCTTTAGCTTAGTCCTGCCATTGCAGAGCCTGCTTCTGAAGTGAGCTGGAGGGAGCCGTGCAGACCTTGACATCAATTTTATTATGCCAGCTGCAGCGCCCGTCGGCAGGCACCGGCACGAGCAATGGGGTGCAATCCCCCTGACTCACCCTTTGGTGTCACCCCTGAGCGCCGTGCTAAAAGAGCCGCACCCTCGTGATTTGTAGCGCCCGGTGACGGAGTGGGGCAACCGACTGCCTGCGGTGCAATGTAGCCGCGCTCTGGGATTCCCTGACGGTGCTGACGGGAAAGCTTCTGAATTCCGGCGCTGAAGCTGCTCTGCCTTCTGTAGAGCATTGTCCGCAATCCGGCTCGTCCGTACTTCTATCGTTTGACAGATTTTACAGACCAGACTCTCTTCTGTCAAGTTAGTTTGAAAAATCATTTATTGTTCGCGCAGGGTATCTCTTGCAGAACCACGAATCGCGTCCGGGAGCGGGGGCAAATTAATTCGGGGCAATTAACCGGATATAAGAAACCTGACCTGAGGGGGCCGGGGTGTTTTCCATGTCTGGCACCCGGGTTCATTGCAGGATGTATCACCCCACCGCCC
>CAZJNL010001343.1:0-1834 GCA_964546515.1 uncultured Oscillatoria sp. | reverse complement strand
GGTCAACCGCCGAAACGGGGGGGACAGTCACCACCGGCACCGGCACCGGAAAATCCCACAGGTCAACCGCCGAAACGGGGGGAACAGTCACCACCGGCACCGGCACCGGAAAATCCTGTAGATCTTCGGCTGATACCGGGTATGCGGGTGGAGATTTGGGGGCGTGGCTACTGGATCAGAAACTATTGGTACGTCGGGCCTAGTCGGAAGGTGATCTACAATAACCGAATAGGGCAGTTAGAGATGGTCCATCTAGTTCAAGATTTCTCGGGGAATCTGTTTGAAGTCGCCGAAAATAACATTCGGTTGGAAAACTCAGTCTAAGGCGGTTGGGCCAGTACTCGCTCCTGATTCTCCGCACAAGGGCACCCACAAGGGGTGCCCCTGAAGGGTGGGGGTAGAGGAATAAAGTTAGCCGAAAGTTAGCCGGTGCCTGCTAGCTTATTCTGAGTATTTTGGCTCAGATGGCTCGGGAAGCGCTTTGGCGACGCTGAGGATTTCTGGGGCATCGTCAGCAAGCTAATTTTTTTTCGATATGAATTTTACACACCATTTGCCAGATACATTCGTTAGCCAGAAATCCCAGGTTGCGGTGATTTGAGAGCCTCCCCTGTTGCTGGAATCTATCCTAACCACAGCCCACAAATTCTTATCGTCCCCGTAACTACTGAGAATCTTATAACCCCTAGGGGAAAAGAAGGATGACATAACATCTCGAGACGATTGACACCAATATCCATATCCCAAACTTCCTTTATCAACAATCGATTGTAAATATTCCTGTAGAAGCTGCCTAGCTGCTGCGGGTGGTGTTGAAGGAGCCGGTGCGGACTGACGCGCTCGGATTAGCTCGTGGAGCAGAGGGTTTGGAGACAACCGGCGCGGGTTGCCGTTGGGGATTAACTCGTGGAGCGGATGGTGCTGATGAATTCTGCCCTGAGAATCTCCGCGCTTGCTGCTGAGCGTAGGCTAGATTGCGCTGATACTCCTTTATCTTCTCCTGGGCTATTTTGTATTTAGGGCTAGAAGCCGGCACGGATCTCAACAACTCAATCGCTTCTCGCCACAGATTCGCAACAAATTCCCAGTCCTCCTTAGATTGTGACGATTGCGCAAAAAAACAGGCACTTTCTGCTCTGTTGATTGCCTCCTGGAAGGCATTGGGTTGTTGAGCCAATAGTGCTGGCTCCGGCGTTTGAACTATCCCTTTCTGGAAGGAATCTGACTGAGGCTGTAGTGAAGAAGTCTCAGAGGCTACAAGGTGTGGGATTCTTTAGGTGTGCAAGTGCCGGTGAAACAGAGGCAGCCCGGGACTCCTCTGGCCAAGAACATTCAGCCGTCAGTGTTAGCACAGCGGCAGATAGGGCAGCATTCAAAAGTAAGAACCTCAACATGGCGTTACATACACCATCCTTTATCTGGGGTGAGCAAAAAATAGTTGCTATCTAGCATATCCCCAAAAACAGAGTTGAACTTAGCTGGGCAATAAAAATATACAATTGTTCCGTTATTAATGACTGTAGAGTTATTAAATGCCAAAAGCGCCCAGTCGAGAGTCAGGGGCTTTGCACCCACAAGGGGTGCCCCTACAGGGTGGGGGCGGTTAATGGGAATTAGCCTTATTCCCACCCTTCTGACACACCACCCCAGAGATTCCCGACAGCAGCAACCACCCCAAAATATTCACCCGCGAATCAAACAGGGTCACGTCAAACAGGTGAAATAGCGTAGAGCCGGCAAAAGCAACTAAATAGCTGAAAAAAATCAATCTATCGGGATTAGAGACGGGATAAATCGCGTCTCTACAAGAAGGATCTTCGGGGCCGGCCCCCGT
>CAZJNL010001342.1:0-1837 GCA_964546515.1 uncultured Oscillatoria sp. | reverse complement strand
GAAGCCCTGATGGGGAGTCTGGGTTACGGGATCGATCCGGGCGTGGTTCAGGAGATCGCTCAGGAAGTGGCCGATGTGGTGGCCGGTGGCGTCCAGGTGGCCATTGTCGTCGGGGGGGGCAATATCTTTCGGGGGGTGAAGGCGGCTAGTGCTGGAATGGACAGGGCGACGGCGGACTACATTGGCATGATTGCTACGGTGATGAACGCTATGACCTTACAAGATGCCCTGGAGCGCACCGGAGTGCCAACGCGGGTGCAAACGGCGATAGCGATGCAGGAAGTGGCGGAGCCTTACATCAGGCGTCGCGCCATCCGCCACCTGGAAAAAGGGCGGGTTGTGATTTTTGGCGCGGGATCTGGGAATCCCTTCTTCACCACCGACACCACCGCAGCGTTGCGAGCTGCAGAGATTGATGCCAATGTAATATTTAAGGCGACTAAGGTGGACGGCATCTACGATTCAGACCCTCACGTCAACCCAGAGGCTCGTCGCTACCAAAGTCTGACCTACGGGCATGTGCTGGTCAATGACCTGCGGGTGATGGACAGCACGGCTATTGCGCTCTGTAAGGAGAATAATATCCCTATTATGGTATTTGATATTTCGGTGCGAGGTAACATCCGCCGAGCAGTCACGGGAGAACCAGTTGGAACAATTGTGGGAGGTTTCTGTGAAGTTAGCTGACGTTGAAAGCCTGATGCAAAAAGCTGTTGAGGCAACTCAACGCTCGTTTAATACGATTAGAACCGGTCGCGCTAATGCCTCACTCCTCGACCGGGTGACGGTGGAGTATTACGGTGCCGAAACGCCGCTCAAATCTATGGCAACGATTAGCACACCGGATGCGACGACACTCCTGATTCAACCTTTTGACCGCAAAAGCTTGAGCCTTATTGAGAAGGCGATTTCGATATCGGATGTGGGTTTGACGCCGAACAATGATGGCTCTGTTATCCGCTTGAACATTCCGCCGCTGACGACCGAGCGCCGCAAGGAATTTGTGAAAATGGCGCACAAGTATGCGGAAGAGGGGAAAGTTGCCATTCGCAATGTCCGCCGCGATGCGGTAGACTCGGTGCGCAAGCAGGAAAAAGCCAGCGAGCTGACTGAGGATGAAGCGCGGGACTCGCAAGATAAAATTCAAAAACTGACGGATAAGTACATCGCTAAGGTTGACAAATTGCTGGCGGACAAAGAGAAAGACATCACTACTGTGTGAGAAGGTGTTGGGGGTTAGGGGTGCGTAACACTTTGGCTGATATATCCTGGCTCTAGATGCGGGCTATACCACAGGCGAGACGCCTGTGGCTACGCCAAAGCCCGTGCTGAGTGGGGCTAATTGGAAAAGGGCGTGTTCTACAGTCGCCCAAATTCAAAAGTGGGATGCTCCCGGTGTTAGGGGTTAGGTGTTAGGTGTCGTCGCTCACCTTCAAATCCGGACACCTAAACCCTCTTTACCCCAAACCTTTTCCGCAGCACACTTGACGCTTTATGTCAAGTCTAGTGGCACGGTTATTGTACAGGTGAGGCGGGTTAATTACACCCCTTACTCGATGTACTGAATAGTTGCAGGTAATTCGCCCTTATAAATATAACATGTCCGGGAATAAGGGCTTTCTGGCGGTGCGCCCCCACTTGTGGGAGACGCGATAGATCGCGTCTCTACAAGAGAGATTGGCAATCAGGATGCCGGTGGGAATTACTGACCTGCTCGCCTGACGCACCGAACGCAAACACCAACCGCAAAACCTGGCGTATTGAGGAGCAAACTGAAAAGATAATGTTTGATTGCATCATTGTCGGTGCCGGCCCTGCCGGTGGAACAGCTGCCTAT
>CAZJNL010001341.1:0-1838 GCA_964546515.1 uncultured Oscillatoria sp. | reverse complement strand
CGAGCCCAGTCCCTCGCCCATACTGTAAAAATGAATCTCGCCCCCCATCGCTTCCACCAGCTTTTTGGAGATCGCCAGACCCAGACCGCTGCCCGGGTAGGGACTTGTGGTGGAGGCGTGCACTCGAAAGAAAGGTTCAAACAGCCGGCGCTGATATTCCACCGGCACCCCAATGCCGGTGTCAGACACTCGCACTTCCACTATTCCCGGGCGCTCTCGGTCGTGAACGATCGCCCTCTGTCTGAGCACCTCAGCACTAATCGTCACCCCACCTAAATGGGTGAATTTGATAGCATTGCCGGCCAGATATAACATGACTTTCAGCAGCCCCCGGTAGTCGGCGCACACGAGAATTTCGTCCGCAGGCATTTGAATGTTGCGGTAGAGCCGCTTGTTGAGCACCTGATCCAGCGTATAGCGCCGCACATCTCTGAGAAGTTTATTAAAATTGACCGGCAGCAATTCCAGCTGCATGTGAGCCGGTTTTGTCTTGAAAGTCAGGATGTCATTAATCATTTCATAGAGATGGAGCGCCGATCCGTAAGCATCTTGGATAAATTTCCGCTCCTCCGCTGCATCGTCCATCTGATCATCTAGAATCAGCTTCAGAGGCCCAATTATGCCGTTGAGGGGATTGAGAATTTGGTCGTTAATCGTGCGCAGAAACTGGCTTTTAAAACTCAAGGCTTCTTCCAGTTGCCGTTGAGCCGACTGCAATTCCAGATCGCGGTTAGCGTGAGCGATAGCACTGCCGGCCATATCCGCCACTTCGCGCACGAATTCGAGATCCTCATCACTCCACCGGCCTTGGCCATCGCAGTAGTGCAGGCTAATCAGAGCGTTGGGTTGGTCTTGATAGCGGCTCGCCACCGCCAGCACCGACTGTCGCCCTCCCCGGTTGCCCGCTTCCAGCCGGTCGGCCACCACCACGTCCTTTGTGGCCAGCGCCTGACTCAAATAAAGCTCCGCCTCCAGTTGGATTTCCCAACCCAGCATCGAAGAAACTGACTCAAGGGCGCACTCAGCCATCACCTTCAAGATGGCGCTCTTACTTTTGTACGGACAAATGATACAGCGGCTGGCACCGGTTGCCGGTCTGAGCGATCGAACCGTTTCCTGCCAAATCGTGTTTAAATCCCGCGTGCGGCGGATATTCCTGCCTATTTCCAGCAACAGTTTTTGGGATGTTTCGGATATTTCCAGGGTCACAGCACCCTCCTTAAACGACTTTTACGCCCGAATCCCACAAACAGTCGCCCTTGTCGCAATGCTTCAGTTTTTATACTTATCTGCCGTAAGTAATTCTGAACACTCAGCCAAACCATAGGCAGAGCTGCGTTTCAGCTTCCTTACTTTTCTTATGTTCCGTATAATTAGCTTATTTTAGTTCCGGGTGGGTCAGCTGGCGGTCGGGCACGGAGATCCAGCGCCGACTGGGAGAAAATCTGTGCTACCGACACCCCTTTGGGCCTGCGGCCCAAAGAGCGCTATAAAAACTATTCAGACGGAATATATCTCAAAACGATTGTCTGGGACGGGCTTTTTCGTAAATCTACTGAAATTTTGCCATGTTCTCTCTGGGGATCGCCATAAAATATACTTATCTTTATTGAATCTTTAACAAAATTTGGATAAAGACAAGTCATTCAACCGTAAAATTACAGATGGCGTGTGGCTTTCAGGCACAATAAGCGGTAAGAGCTTTTGTAAAGCTCCTGTAAAATAGGGTGCGCCCTCGCGCACCCTGTAGAGTTGCCACTTTGCCAGGAAGCCCCTGTAAGGCATGGGGCTGGCGGCGTGGGGCAAATGCCCAGTGCCCTAAAGAAACAGGTCAATCG
>CAZJNL010001340.1:0-1840 GCA_964546515.1 uncultured Oscillatoria sp. | reverse complement strand
TCCCAGACTCGCCACATACTGAGCGTGCTGCCCCGTCAGCTCCTTAAGCTTAGAAAAAGGCGAATAAACCGCCACCTCAAAGCCCCGCAAGTGCAGCTCCCTAGCCACCACCAAAGCGTCCCCCCCATTGTGCCCCGGACCAACCAGCACACCCGCACGCACCGGCTGCCGGTATTGCTCCAGAATCCGCTTAGCAACCAATCCCGCCACCTTTTCCATCAGCGCCGCCACCGGCATCCCCGCCTCAAACACGCGCCCCTCAATCGCACGCATTTGCTCAGCCGTCACAGCAAACTGCTGAATCTGTTCCACCCTGTCCTGAGTCCGCCCCACTGCTTTGCCCCAACGCCAACATGTTCAAGTTATCAGCGAGTCGGTTGCGATGGGAATTTTATTAATCTAAAATCCCAAATCTAAAAATTCTGTCCTGTTCAGGTATCGCACAGAACCGAGCAACTCGAAGATCCCCCCCTAACCCCCCCTTAAAAAAGGGGGGAACCGGTCAGCCCCCCTTTTTAAGGAGGGTTGGGGGGATCTAACCCCCGTGCGAAGTGGAGCGCCAACAGCACACAACCCTAAAAATTCCCATAATTAACCCGTGCGTTCTCCAAACCAAAATCCTGGAGATAGAAGTTCCAGCGCTCTGCCGTATCCCGGTTAGGAAATGGCCCCACCACCACATATGGCCCCTGCCGGCTGTCTCCCTGGCTGACCCCGAAATTTACCAGTCCCAGCAGGCGCACCCGCTCTACAGTCTCCTGCAACTCCCTCTCGTCAGTGGGGATAACCACGAAATAGCCGGATGTATAACTGAGTCTGTCCTGTCTGTCCTGTCTGTCCTGTCTGTCCTGTCTGTCCTGTCTGTCCTGTCTGCCCTCAATTGTCGCGATCTCAGCGCGGATGTACTGCTCTTCGAGATCCCTTTCCCGCTGCTTGGCCCGGTCTTTATCAGAAAAAAGGCCCGCCTGGATGACGCGGCGTCCCTCGTACTCGGTGACAAATGCCTCGGGCTCTATCCTGCGGACTTGTTCCAGCAGCAGCTGGCTGTTCCCATTGATATAAACAAGGTATGTCCTCGACCTTTGCGCCAGTATTTGGGACTGCCCTGCCGCTGGGAGAGGGGTGTGTGCGAGAGGTTGAGCCAGGGCGGCTGTATTCCACCCCAGCAGCAAACACCCCCCCAAAAGCAGGCGAGCTCTGGTGCGCACAGAGGGGACAAAGCTTTCAGGCATATCAGTCGCGGATTGACCAAAACGAGGGGACCCCTCTCTATACTCGTTCCCAGGGGAAGCGCCAGCAAAAGTGCTGAGCGTGCTGGCGCGGGCATCGCGCCGGTGACGCCCCGCACTGCCAAAAAATCGAGACAGCAATCCGGGAAATTCCTTTGGTTGATTGTGCTGAGTGACACTCATGCCGGCTCACCTGCCCTAAGCGTGCTCTGGGGATCGTAACGATTTTGTCACTTAACCGAACAGCCCCACACAGATGCGGATTTTTTTCTCTCCCCCTCTCCCGAAGAACCCCTCTTCCCCCGTCATAACATTTTTGTTTGAGTGGGCGTCGCACAGCGCGTGGGAACAACCCCTCTCTTTTCTCCCCCTCCCCGTGAACGGCTGATCGTTACCCATTTCTCCCTGAAAGCCCCTACAACTGGGAATAAAGCCCAGCGTCAAGCTCCTGAAAACCAGTCTGGATAAGCTTTTTAGGAGATTTGGGTAATGAAAGCGCCCCTAATCGCACAGGGTGTGGCGGTACGGAGGGGGCGACCGACTCTAGCTGATATATTTTACGATTAAATGATTTTCACAAATACCCGAGTTTAGACAGGTTTTGTATATAT
>CAZJNL010001339.1:0-1842 GCA_964546515.1 uncultured Oscillatoria sp. | reverse complement strand
TACCGAGTGCCATTTTAAAAGTATCCTTTTATTTGATAGAAAAATTAAATTATCACCTGAGTGCCGGCTTCTCAGCTTTCGTTAAATTTTTTTACAGACCCCTTGACTTGCGCGTGCTAATATGCAGTTAGCTTCCCATCTAACGCTGACTCCGCTCCCTGACTGCCTGCATATAGAGCCATCCTTTATCCTCCCACCCCACATATAGGGGGAAAGGCCCATTGGCGAGTGAATTTACACCTCACAGCACATTAGTGACAAAAATGCAAGCCGCGCTGACCATCTTCTAAGTGCTTTAAATCACATTCCCCGCAGGACTTTCATCACATTCCCCCAACGATTGCAATCACCTAGCATCAGCCAAAAATAGCGCATATTAGTAATAGTGAGTTGTGTGAGTGGTGGAAGATGAAACCTGAGATGTTGGCGATCGCAGCAATACTGATGGCCTTCGGCCTGGGTTCCGAGGCTAAAGCGGAAAATCCGGCACACCTGAAACAGCTGCTCGAAACGATGGAATGTCAGGGGTGCGACCTCAGCGGTGCCAGGCTGGAAGGGTTTAACCTGAGTGGTGCCAACTTGAAGGGCGCTAACCTTAGGGGAACTGACCTCCAGAAAGCCAACTTGAATGAGGCCAACCTGAATAAAGCCGACATGGTTGGGGCCTTGCTGCAGGACACTACCCTGATTGGGGCCAAACTGCACGGTGCGGTGCTCGATGATGCGGACTTGAGCGGTGCCAACCTCAGTATGGCCGGCTTGGTAATCGCCAGTCTGAAAAATGCTAACCTCAGTGAGGCCAACCTCATAGGAGCCAACCTGGAAAGTGCCGATCTAACCGGTGCCAACCTCTATAACGCCCGCCAGTCTTTCGCCAACAGCCGCAGTGTCGCTATAATCGGTGGCAGCCCCCAGCCCATTGATGTCGCTGGCGTTAACCTGCGGGATGCGGATTTGAGTAGCGCCAACCTCGCCGGTGCCAACCTCAGCGGTTCCGACTTGAGCGCCGCCAACCTTGCCGCTGCCAATTTGAATGGTTCTAACCTGGCCGGTGCCAACCTGGACGGTGCCAATCTGGCCGCTGCTGACCTCCGCAATGCCTTACTCGAAGGCGCAAACCTCCCGGAGAGCGGGGGTAAGACTCCCTCGGTGAGTTTGGTCAACAGCAACTGATTTCTAGCAGTTGGGTGCTAGGAGTGCACCCAACTGTTTTGGCGAGCGTTACGCGCATCTAATCTGCTTTTTCAACCGCGTTGGCGCCACCCCGTCAATTCATCTCCCCCTTAGCTGTATCGGCTACATGCCGCGCCTCTACTTATGCAAATTTAATGATTAACAACTCCAGGCAACTTCTACGCCGGCTGATTGGCTGAGTCCTCGCCAACCCCTGAGTCAGCAGGAACATCGTCCTCTTCTGGAAGCCGGATGATGTCATCCTCTCCCAGGTACTCGCCATTCTGAATTTCAATGATCACCAGGGGAATCACTCCTGGATTTTCGACTCGGTGAGGCGTGCATTGAGGAACGTAAGTTGAACAGTTCTGGGGAACCAATAACTCCTGATCGCCGCAGGTCACTTTGGCCGTGCCAGAAACAACGACCCAGTGTTCGCTCCGGTGATAGTGTATTTGCGTCGTCATCGTGTGACCGGGCTTGATCTCAATTTGATTGATCCGGTAGCGCGATCCTTCCTCCAAAACCGTCACTTTGCCCCAGAATCGCTCCCGCGTATTAGAAGTAGTCATGGCTTCTCCCTCCAGTCAGTGCCATCTTTATTGTCAGGTGTCAGGTGTCAGGTGTCAGGTGTCAGGTATTCTCGTTCCGGGGCTGCCTGCCTGGGAA
>CAZJNL010001338.1:0-1844 GCA_964546515.1 uncultured Oscillatoria sp. | reverse complement strand
GCTATATCTGGCTGCTATGAGTGCCGGCATCTACCCGAGGAGAGAATTTTCCCTCGAACTAGCATAGAGCCGGCCGGCGATCTGCTGTCTTATTCTTTCAAGTTTTTTAACAATCTGCTTGCCAGACAGGATTCAAGTCCTCATGCCAAACTGGGTGATGCTGTTCTGGCGGTTCGATGGAGTTAGGGGAGGATAGGGGAGAGGGAGTGTGTTTGGGTGGGGTTCTCCCGCCCCTGCAGGGAATCACAAATGCGATCGTCTCCTGACATTGAGGCCACTCAGCGGGCAGCATCCCACTTGGCAGTAGGTTGCGTGAAGCTGGCGCGTCACTCACCCTACTGCTGCGGCTCTACAATTGACCCCATGAACAGAAGGGTTCCCGTTCGATTATCTATTATAGCACAGAAGAAAGGCCGGTCAACAATCATCTGAAAAGTTTTAGGAATAGAATCCCTTACTGTCCCTGAAGTGACTGCTGCTGCTTCTGTGCTTTTCTCGCCGATCTCTACAAAGGTCTTCTGTTTGATTCGGTCAAGAAAAACCTGGGGTGCTATACCGGAAAAATCAGCCCCCCCCCGGTCGAAGGCTACTTCCATCCCCAAGGCTGTCAGTGCCTTGTTAAGGTCGGTGTCAGACTCCAGTTTGAAGCGGGGTAGCTGGATCTCCCCTTCCCGGAGGCTAAAAGAAATCATCCAGCTTTGCCAGTTTTCCGGGGTGAGGTTTTTGTAGAATTCGGCGAGACTGGAAGTTGGCTTTGGCAGAAAGACATACAGGCTGAACCGCCGGTCGCCGTAAGGCAAACTGACTGCTTGTAACTGCGCGTTTTCATAATAGCTGTACCACCCCTTTCGGGAGAGCGCTGGGTGCTGCTTTTTGCGACCGTCAAGCAGAGTA
The DNA here is from genome assembly GCA_964546515.1 of uncultured Oscillatoria sp. Lineage (GTDB taxonomy): Bacteria > Cyanobacteriota > Cyanobacteriia > Cyanobacteriales > Oscillatoriaceae > Oscillatoria. The sequence goes on along the minus strand of CAZJNL010001338.1, from coordinate 950 downwards.
AAGGGACGCTCTGCAGTCTCTGGCTTATTAAAGGAATCAGTCCACATCCCCTTGAAGTAGACGGCGCTGATTAGCAACAGCACTGTATCAGGGCTAATTTCGTCGATTATTTGACTGATTTTCCCCCGGGTGCACTGGCTGACCCAGCCGTCGATCGTGGCTTTGGTTTTTGGGCCTGCAAAATCCAGAACGGTCACCTTGGCGCTGTAGAAATCTTGAATTATACGGGAAAATTCTTTGTTTAAAAGAACTCTCTGATTTGCCCAGAGGGAATGAGCCTCCGAGATGGTAATTTCCGGCTCTGCCTTCACCAGTCCCGCTTGCAGGATGGCATTGGTTTGGTTTAGGGACTTTAGGTCTGTAACCTCTAACTCTAGAACCTTAGCCATTGCTTGCTGGGTTTCGCCACCGGCACCATTGTAGAGCATTCCTAGTGCGATCGCCACGCCCGAGGGCGAGACAAGCACATTTTGGCCGCTGTTCTCTTTGAGAATTTCTGAGAACAGTTTGACGCTAAACCGCGTATTGGCAGCAATTACCTTGGGGTCAACCGTTTTCTCGCCAATCGAGGACAGCTTTACTTGGCCGGTGCACTGCCAAGTGTCAATCGCTGGCTGAAGATTTATAATGATGAACCAGACTGAGATACCCAGCAAGGTTGCCAGTCCCAAGACAGCGAGGGCTGTCCTTTTTTTTCGCCGGCGATTCTTCATCCCGATAGCTCTTTGGCTTTTCTAGTAAGTCTTTGCATTTTCCAGTATACTATGTTAAAATAAAAGCTCCTAGAGTCTGAGATTCTTATCGAACTCGTGGAACGGTTCTAAATACTGGCTTCTTATCACCGTCGCAACTGCGGGTTCAATTAACAGCCATTGCACATTCCTGGGATGAACCCCACCCCCCCCCTCTTGTAGAGACGCGATTTATCGCGTCTCCCCCCTGATCGCGTC
>CAZJNL010001337.1:0-1846 GCA_964546515.1 uncultured Oscillatoria sp. | reverse complement strand
AGGGGGTATAACCCGCTATTCGCCACCAGTATGGGAAGGAAGAGGGTTGGGGGGTTAGGTTCCGCCCGACAGCCGCTCGCCTTTTCCTTAAGCAATTAACCGTAAATTATAAATTATAATAGCTTATAATGGTTAATTATAAAAAGCTTCGTATTTAAAAGTGCAATAATTTACGATTGAAGACTTATCGAAATGCCTGTCGGGATCCCCCGTTCTAGCTGCAAATCCGAGGCAGCTTTGGCCAGCTTGGCGATGTCAGTTGGGTCATCGAGATAGGGCAAGCAGCCGAGCACCGGCACCTGAGTCAGAGACTGGATCAGGTCTACTGGTGCCCAACTGGCAATTTCCTCCTCAGAGCAAGGCTGAACACAATTGAGGACAATACCCGAGAGGGAAACACCGGCTTGCCTTGCCAGAGCGACATTGGCCACAGCCTGCCCGATGGCCCCCAGGCGCACCGGCACGGCCAAAACAGCCGGCAGCCGCCAATCCCTAGCCAAATCCGCCACAGTCAGCTCGGGAGTCACCGGCGATCCCAGTCCTCCGATCCCTTCCACCAAAAGCAAATCGCACCGGCGGCGCAGCGCTTCAAAAGCCGTCCAAACCCGTTCAAGCTCGACAGAGCGCCCCTCTTTCTCAGCCGCCAGCGGCGGAGCCAGCGGCGCTTGGAAATACAGCGGCGTCATTTCCTCTGGGGATTGGTTAAGAGAAAACAACCGCAAGTACAGCTCGCGATCGCCCGCACCCGACTGCACCGGCTTCATAATGCCGAGAGTTTTCCCAGTGCAGTAAGTCTGCCAGTAGGCAGCCAGAGCCGCTGTCAAAACAGTTTTGCCAGCATTGGTATCAGTTCCAGCAATCAGAAGTGCGTTCATAGCGAGAGTGCGAGAGTGGTTGTTGACTGTTGAGATCGCAATTCACTTAAAAAGAAGGGAGAGTCGGTTCCCTTGTGGGAGTGGGAGTGGGTTGGGGAGTGGGAGTGGGAATGGGAGCAGGCTCTGGAGTGAGAGGGGGTTCCGGAGTGGGAAACGGTTGCGGAGTCGGAGTGGGAGTCGGAGTCGGAGTCGGAGTCGGAGTCGGAGTCGGAGTGGGAATTGGTTCCGGAGTGAAAGTGGGAATCGGTTCCGGAGTGAAAGTCGGAGTGGGAGTCGGAGTCGGTTCGGGAGTGAAAGTGGGAATCGGTTCGGGAGTGAAAGTCGGAGTCGGTTGCGGAGTGAAAGTGGGAGTGGGAGTAGAAGTCGGTTCCGGAGTGGGTAGCGCCGGGAACTGCAACTTCACCTCCAACTGGTACTCAACTTTCGACTCCCCTACCGCAGGTTTGAGCTGCAGAGTGTATTCGCCGATAGACTCGACAGTGCTCTGCCACACAGACACCCCTTGCGACTGACCGGGAAGTGGCTTCCCGTCAGGCCCCAACACCGTCATCAGGACATCTTTGCCTGTTACCTCAGCCCTCAACTCCAATCCTGACAGCCCCTGAACAGCGTAGCTTACCGTTTCGCCAGCTTGCAGGGTGCCGCGCTCAGTGGTGGGGCTGCCCAGCACCACATTCAGGCGCTTCGCCTGCTGTGGCGTGGGGGTTGGGCTGGGCATGAGAGTGGGAGACGGTGCCTGTGGTTGCGTGGGGTTGGCAAAAATTGGAGCGGGGGGTTCGGGTGGCGGCGGGCGGCGGATCAGCGATCTCACCAGGGCCCAGGAGCCAAAGCCGGTGAAAATTGCCAAGGCGGTGCCAATCAATATCACCCCCACAGGGTTTTCCCAGATCGCACCCTCAGCCTGATCATCTGGGGGCGGGGTGGGGGAAGGCAGTTGGTTTCCGCCGGGGGCATAACTGGGGCGTCCGACT
>CAZJNL010001336.1:0-1848 GCA_964546515.1 uncultured Oscillatoria sp. | reverse complement strand
GACCAGAAACCAGGTATCTTTAAGAAACCTGGTTTCTTGATGTTCCGTTTATTCCTGCGACTTAGCCGGCTGCTTTGCCGCAGGTAGCTGCAGGGCGACGCAACTAATGGATATCACATTCTTCAAGCCTGGAAACGAGAATGTGGTTTATCCCCACATTAAAAAACATCGCCACCGAAAAGACAAACTTGCCGAAACCCTGGCGAGCCAAAACACACGCCGGCAGGTGTCCCTCAGGAGCGTTTAATGTAAAAGTGATGTTTTCATATTTAATCCAATCATTCACGCGCCAGCCAACGCGGTCGCAAAAATCGTCAAAAGTAGCGTAGGGTTTCATCTTTACAATTTCCTCCCAAATCCGCTTCTGGACACTAAAACCAAAGCGCCCCCTGCTATATTTTACCCAGAGATCGTTGATAGTGCGGAGGTCTGTGCAAGGAAATTTTTCCAGGTCTTCTTTTCTGAGCCAGCCTTGGCTTGTCCGACCGGCGACCTGAAGCATGACAGTCTTTGTTTCCAGATCCGCCTCTTCCCAATTTGCAGCTGCGAGTAAATCCCGCAGTCTCGTGTAATCTACCCTCACTGCTGAACTGAGACTGTCAGGGGGAGAAACATTAACCGGCTCTGATGCTGTGGCGCTTAACTGAGATAGGCTAGAAGTTGCAGCATTGAGAGCTTGCAGCACCTCACCGGCATCTTGATAGCGATCCTTCACACGCTCCTGTATCAGCTTATCCAAAACTTCGCCCAACTGGGGGCTAATTGCTGTGCCGCTTGGCAAACGCTCGCGCCACACCCAGCAACCGTTCACCCCATCATAAAGCTCATCCGAACCGACTTTTTTTGGCAAACACCCAGTCAGCAACCTTATACAAGTTACGCCCAAACTGTATAAATCGCTAGCCGGGTAAACCAGACCGCGCAGCTGTTCCACCGGCGCATATCCAGGCGTGCCAACTGTCGTCCCCACTTGCTCCACAAGAGTTGCCGTCGCCTGTTTGGAGACGCCAAAATCAATCAGCACCAGATCCCCCCCTGCCCCCCCTTGAAAAGGGGGGGATTCAGTAACTTCCCTGTGTGAGGGGGCTGAGGGGGTAGGGGCAGCCCCCCGTGGCTGCCCTGCGCGGCGCATAATATTCTCAGGCTTAATATCCCGGTGAATCACCCCGCGCTCGTGAACAAACTTGAGAACCGGCAGCAAATCCGCCCGCAGCTGCCGAATTTTTTCCTCACTAAACGCTCCCTGCTGCTGCAATTCTTCCAGTAAAGTCTGCCCCTCAATCAACTCCTGCACCAGATACAGGCGCTTGTCTTGCTCAAAATAAGCAATCAGCCGGGGAATTTGGGGGTGATCTCCCAGATCGTAAAGTTGCTTCGCCTCTTGCTTAAACAGTTCCGTCGCTTTTTCGAGTGCAACCGTTCCCTGAACTTGCGGTAAAAATTGCTTAATCACACACGGGGCGTCCATCCTATCCGCATCTGTGGCTTCATAAGTTCTGCCAAATCCTCCCGATCCCAACAGTCGAGTCACGCGGTAGCGGTTGCGGAATAGGGGGGTGAGGGTTGGCGAGCCGCAATTTTGGCAAAACTTATGGCTGTCGGGATTGAAGGGATTCGAGCAGATGGGATTGGAACAGTAGAGCATATCTGCGAAGGAAGCAGCGGATTTATTCTATGATAAATCTTTTTCTGGGTTTTCACAAGACCTGAGTGACCGGCACTCGCGCCGGCGATCCGCCAGACTGAAGTCTGCCGGCGGTCTTTGGAGGGGGTGCCGCCCTTGCAGCGCATGGGCCAGTGCTATACTAACTCAAGTTGCTACTTACCAATCAGTCAGGCGAGATCCCC
>CAZJNL010001335.1:0-1848 GCA_964546515.1 uncultured Oscillatoria sp. | reverse complement strand
CTTGTAGACGCCAAACTCGCCGCAGTACACCGGCACCCGGTACTGCTGGCGGAACTTCAACACCGGCTCCAAGTCGCGGGCGATATGGTCGCGATTGTACTTTTCATACTCGTACCAGTCAAGCCACTTTTGCGCCGCCGCACCGGCAATCGACTGTCTGGCTAACCGGAACCGCGCTGCGTCGTAGGGGTAAGGGATATTCCTGACACTTTCCAATCCAGAAATCCAGTCCGCTCCTTGGTGAGTGAAAGTTTTGTGTTCGTAGAAGTGGAAAGTGTAAATGACATTACCATCCCCCACCGGCTTCATATCGGCAAAACTTTCGGGATTGCTCCACCCGTGCGCCCCAACAATAATCGTGTGACGCCGGTCAACCTCCCGAATGCGGCGGATCAAAATATTGCAGATCCCTCCCCAAGCCCCAGCATCTTTGAGCTGCGGTTCATTGAGCAATTCATAGAAAATCCTTCCCGAACGATCGCGGTAGCGCTTGGCGATCTCCCCCCAGAGTTTCTCCAACCGGCTCACCGCTGCCGGTTCTATAACGTCGTTTTGCGACGGTGCCGGGTGGAGGTCAATAATAATCGCCAAATCGTGCCGGTCAGCCCAGTCCAGCGCCCTGTCCAGATACTGAAAATTTTCACGGCGAATCCTGTAGGGTTCTGTTTTTTCCTGCAACAGATCCGGAGCGACCGGCACGCGCACATGAGTCATCCCAATAGAGCGGACGAGAGCAAAATCATCTTCTACAATCGAGCTGTTTATCTCTTCTGGAGTCAGTGACGCCTGAGCCAGCCAGTGGCTGAAGTTAACCCCCTTAGCCAGTAGCTGAACCTGCTGCTCCAGCAGCCGGTCGGCAGGGATCATCCCATTTATGTAGGGGCGAAGCATTCGGGCGAATAATCTATTAGGCCCAACCAATAATTTATAATCCGAATGCTTCGCCCTGAGAAGGGGACGTGCAAAAACGGGATGCTCCCGGAGGGATTGTGGTAGTTTATAGTGCATCGATAAAAAAGGGGTTATGAACCGGGCCAACAAAATAACGCGGCTCACGCTCACCTTGGCGCTGATTAACTTATCCGGCACCCCCACAGGAGTGCCGGCACAGCCTGTCCCTGGAGAACTATTCAACGCCACCTCAATCGCTCAAAATAAAAGAAAGCGGGTGCGCTTCGTCAGTGCGCCGGTGGAACAACCGACCAGCCGAACAAGTGCGGGAAGCCGGGGCGATAATTGCCGGGAAACGGAAAAGCAGATTACAGCCTTGGTTACGGAGGAACCCATAGGGTTAACTGTCTCAGATCGCCCGACCTTGTGGTTTTATATTCGCTATCCTTCCAAACCTGGATTTTCGGCAGAGTTTGTGCTGCGGGACGACCGGAAAAAAGACGTTTATCAGACTACTTTGCCGGTTCCGGGAAAGGGGATTGTGAGTGTCCCCCTCCCGGAAACAGTGCCGCCGCTGGAGAGTGGCAAAACATACCAGTGGGTTTTCTCTGTAATTTGCGATTCAGCCGACCGCATGAAGGATGATTTCGTTAAAGGGAAGGTGACGCGAGAGGCGCTTAAGCCTGAGGTTCAGAGCCAATTAGAGGCAGCAACCTCGGAACGCGACCGCGTTATCATTTATGCTGAGAATGGTTTGTGGTACGAGGCTGTGACACTTTTGGCTGAACTCCGCCGCCGTTCCCCGGAGGATAAAACTTTTGCCGAGGACTGGGCGGATTTGTTGGGGGATGTTGGGTTGGCTGATATGGCTACAGAGCCTTTTGTTCCGTGACGCAGGGGTAGGGTGCGTTCCCTCTCAGGGAAGGCACCTCAATCGGGAAGGGTGAGATAGGGAAC
>CAZJNL010001334.1:0-1851 GCA_964546515.1 uncultured Oscillatoria sp. | reverse complement strand
CCTCCCCGAGGTCATGCGAAAGCGAAAAATGTAACGCACTGATATCAGAAACCCTATAAACGCAGATAATAGCAGCTATTATCTGCGTACATCTGCGTTTATCTGCGGTGGCAATTCCAAGCTTTTCGCTGTTACTGGAGGCGACATGTCGTGAGCGGCATCCAATTCTTTAAGAGCCGCTTCCAGATCCTCAGTCAGCTGTTTAGCGCTCTGTTTTGTCGATTCCTGGCAACAGTAATCAGCCACCTGAAGAGGTTCGCCAATGTGGATACTGACACCGCAGCGCCAAGCAGGAATGAGTGTGCCATAACGGATGCTGACCGGCACAATTTTTGCGCCCAAACCGGGTTGGCTAGATTCCGCTTGCATGGCAATGCGAGCCAATCCCGGTTTGAGCAGGTGTTGTTGATTGTCGCGAAAGATGCCGCCTTCCGGAAAAATCACCAGCATCTGCTCGTTGAGCAGCAGTTCGACGCCGTGACGCAGACTAGAAATCCCCGGCTGCTTGATGTTAACCGGAAACCCGCCCAGTCGCCGAATGAACCATCCTTGCAGTCCCTTGACTTCATCTGCTGATACCATAAATCGCAGGTGGCGACCGGTAACGTGCCGTCCTGCAGAGTAGGGGACGATTAGCGCATCCCAGCGAGAGCGGTGGGTGGGAGCCAGAATCACTGGGCCATCTTTGGGGAGATTTTCCTGCCCAGTCACCTCAATGCGGCCAAAATAGAAGGGCAGGACAATAAAACGACCCAAGGGATAGAGCAAGGACATCAACCAAGGGGAAACGCGAGAAGCAACTGGCTGTCCCTTGGGGGATGTTGTCGTGTCCAGAGAATGTTCGGAGGAATTGAGCTGCATGATGGCCATATCGGGGCGACTGTGGCTAGGAGAGACAAGCATCTTTAAATAATGCTTAACTCTACCCTAAAGTGGTTTGCCGGCGTTGTCTTCTGGAGAAAGGACAGTTTCTGCATTGTCCTCAATAGCAGGGAGCCGCGAGCTCCCTGTGCCTCCCTCACCACTGGAGAAATCAGTTGAGTGGGGATTATTACGATCCTCTTGCCCCTCTCAGTGAAGCGCGACGCGCCACATCCGACCGAGCACGCCTCCTATATCCAGATCCAGTCAATTGCCCGTAACATTAAATTTACTACCCATCTTCCTCTTTCCTCTTCCTTCTTGGCGCTCTTGGCGTCTTGGCGGTTCCTTACCAAACCCCATATCAATTCGCCAACAGTCTCTTACCACTAACGCACCCTACTGACGCCTGCGGGCAAACCAAGCTTGCAACTGCTGCCGGCAGGCAGATTCCAGGATGCCGCCGAGCACCGGCAGCCGGTGATTGGAGCAAGCGCTGTCGGGAATATTGGCCACAGTGCGAATCGCGCCGGTTTTTGGGTCATCCGCTCCATATACCAAAAGCCCCAACCGCGCTTGCACGATAGCACCGGCACACATGGGGCAAGGTTCCAGGGTGACGTAGAGGGTGCACTGGTTGAGGTGCCAGTTCCCCAGGACAGTGCCGGCTGCCCTGATGGCAAGGATTTCCGCGTGGGCGGTGGGATCGCAGTCGCGCTGTTTGCGATTTTCCCCAACAGCTATCAAGTAGCCGGCGCTGTCAACAATCGCCGCACCCACCGGCACCTCGCCGGCATCCCCGGCGGCTTGTGCCAGTTCCAGGGCGCGGCGCATCCAGTGCCGGTGGGCTTCAAAATTTTGGATTGGGGCATCATCGCATGGGGCATGGGGCATCATCGCATGGGGCATGGGGCATCATCGCATTGGGCATCATCGCATTGGGGAGTGACTGTCGGGGCTACTTTGTGTACAATTTGTACACATTTCTGA
>CAZJNL010001333.1:0-1851 GCA_964546515.1 uncultured Oscillatoria sp. | reverse complement strand
TAGCGGCTTCCCGCAGGGTAGACGCCAAGGACGCCAAGAAGAGAAGAGGAGAGGGATTATGTCGGTAAAGACGCTGACAATTGATGGTGTGGATGTCGCCATTGAGGAAGGGGCGACGTTGCTGAAGGCGGCGCAAGAGAATGGGATTCGCATTCCGACGCTGTGCCATTTGGAAGGGGTTACGGATGTGGGGGCTTGCCGGTTGTGCCTGGTGGAAGTGGAAGGCAGCAACAAGCTGATGACTGCTTGCACGACTGAGGTGGCGGAGGGGATGAAGGTTCGCACGAATACCGAGCCGCTGAAGGAATACCGCAAGATGATTGTGGAGTTGCTGTTTTCGGAAGGCAATCACGTCTGCGCGGTGTGCGTGGCGAATGAACATTGCGAATTGCAAGATTTGGCTGTGGAGGTGGGGATGGATCACTCCCGCTTCCCCTACCGTTTTCCAGAACGGGATGTGGATATTTCTCACGAGCGTTTTGGGATTGACCACAACCGCTGCGTTTTGTGTACGCGGTGCGTGCGGGTTTGTGATGAAATTGAAGGAGCTCACGTCTGGGATATTTCGTATCGGGGCGCTGCAGCTAAGGTGACTTCGGGGTTGAACCAGCCTTGGGGTGCGGTGGACGCCTGTACGAGTTGCGGCAAGTGCGTGGAAGCTTGTCCCACCGGCGCGATTTTCCGCAAGGGATCTACGGTGGCGGAAATGGTTCACGATCGCTCCAAATTGGAATTTATTGTTACGGCACGGGAGAAGAAGCAATGGACAAAGTAAAGCTTGCCACGGTTTGGCTGGGCGGCTGCTCTGGCTGTCACATGTCGTTCCTGGATTTGGATGAGTTGCTGTTTGAGCTCGCCGCTCATGCTGAGGTGGTTTACAGTCCGGTTGGTTGCGATCTGAAAACTTACCCCGAAGGCGTGGATGTGGTGCTGGTTGAGGGTGCTGTCGCTAATGAGGAAAATCTGGAACTGATTCATAAGGTGAGGGAGCGCAGCAAGGTGCTGGTTTCTTTTGGGGATTGCGCTGTGACGGCAAATGTGCCGGCGATGCGCAATATGCTCAAAGGTGCCGATCCGGTTCTGAAGCGCTGCTATCTGGAGTTGGGAGATTTGAACGCCCAGCTGCCGAAGGAAGAGGGCATTGTGCCGAAGTTGCTCGACCGCGTGCTGCCGGTTCATGAAGTCGTGCCGGTGGATATTTTCTTGCCCGGATGTCCGCCGTCCGGCGAGCGGATTTGGGCGGCGGTTGAACCCATGCTCAAGGGTGAGAAACCCCGCATGGAAGGGCGGGAAATGATTAAGTTTGGGTAAAAGCTGTCGGGGGAAAATTCCCCCCGCGATCGAAGCAGCAGACCTTCGCGGGTCTGCGTTACGAGAAAGCGAGAATGGTTATGTTTGTGAAACGAAGAAAAATAAATTTTTTCCAACTCACAATCGCCGCGCTGGGGCTGATTATTCTGGGTGGAATTTTCGGGCAACCGGCTTTAAATTCCCTGGCTTCCCAACCGTTGCAGCCGGCTGCGGTTATCAAGATAGTAGACGGCGACACCCTGGATGTCAGCATGGCTGGATGCCGGCTGCCCTCAACCGGCAGTGCGGAACAGTGCACGGTTCAGCTGGCTTGTATCGACACGCCCGAGGCGAAGGCAAAGCCTTTTTTCCAGCAGTCAAAAGACCGGCTAACAGCGCTAGTGCCTCCGGGAACAGCTATAATGGTAAGAGATACGGGAAACATTACCCCCGACGGCAAGCGTGTTGTAGGGGAGGTATTTGTTAAGAACAAATCGGTCAATTTACAGATGGTTCGAGAAGGTAAAGCGGTGATTTACTGCAAAAATCTCGAGAATTGTG
>CAZJNL010001332.1:0-1852 GCA_964546515.1 uncultured Oscillatoria sp. | reverse complement strand
GTAAGGGGGGGATCTGACCCCGTGCAATTTTTTGGGGAAGACAGTAGGGTGCGTTCCCCAAGGGGGAACGCACCCTACGCAGTAGAGGCAATTTTGGAACAGTTGCAGCAAAATGAACAGCGCCATTTGCTGCAGGTGCTGATTTTTGACCAGTTTGAAGAGTTCTTCTTTGTCTGCACCTCCCCCGCACAAAGGCGGCAATTTTTTGACTTTCTGGGAGAGAGCCTGAAAATCCTTTCCGTGAAAGTCATCCTGTCGCTGCGGGAGGATTACCTGCACTACTTGCTGGAGTGCAATCGCCTGGAGAGCATGAAGGTTATCGGCAATGACATCCTCAGCAATCATGTCCTCTACCCCTTGGGGAATTTCTCACCCGAGGACGCCAAATCGGTTGTGCGGCGCTTGACAGAGCGGTCGAACTTTCGCCCCGATGGGGATTTGATTGAGGAGCTGGTGCGGGATTTAGCCGGTGAGTTGGGGGAAGTGCGCCCGATTGAATTGCAAGTCGTGGGGGCGCAACTGCAAGCAGAAAAGATTACCACCCTGGCACTGTATCGCGAGCGAGGGCCAAAAGCAGAATTTGTCAAGCGGTATCTGGAAGAAGTGGTGACAGACTGCGGCGCAGAAAATCAGCAAGCGGCTGAGTTGGTGCTGTACTTGCTCACCGATGAAAAAGGAACTCGCCCGCTGAAGACTCGCGCTGAACTGGAGAGGGAATTGCAGGCGCTGGCGGCGGAGTTGGCGGGAGAATCGAGCCGGTTGGATTTGGTGTTAAGGATTTTTGTGGGTTCCGGGATGGTGTTGCTGTTACCGGAAAGTCCAGCCGATCGCTACCAGCTGGTACACGACTATTTGGCGGCGCTGATTCGCGAGCAGCAGCAGCCGAAGTTAAATGAATTAATTGCGGAACTGCAAAGAGAAAGAGAGCAGCGCCAATTGGCAGAAGCCCTGCGCCAGCAGGCGGTGAAGGAGCGAGAACAGGCTGAAAAGGCTCGGCAGATATTAGAGGCGGCGAACAAAAAAGCAACGCTGCGGATTCGCATCGGTTCTGGCGTGCTGGCGGTGTCCTTGGTTGCGGCAGGGATAATCGGGATATGGGCCGGTACAACCCTTCAGGAAGCGCGAAAAGGGACGAGACTTGAGCGAGACGGAGCAAATGCTTTGCGGCAGTTTGAGTTTGAATCCATAGAAGCATTAGTGACAGCCATGCGGGCTGGGCAAGAGTTGAAAGCGCTGGTTAAAAATAGGCCGGTAGAAGACTATCCAACCGCTACCCCCATTCTGGCGGTGCAGACCATTCTTGACAGCATCTGGGAGCGAAATCAGCTCAAAGGGCATCAGGCTGCTGTCTGGAGCGCCAGTTTCAGCCCCGACGGAGAGCGCATCGTCACCGCCTCCGATGACAATACAGCCCGGGTGTGGGACAGCACCACCAGCAAGCTGCTGCACCAGCTAAAAGGGCATCGGGGTGGTGTCCGCAGCGCCAGTTTCAGCCCCGACGGAAAGCGCATCGTCACCGCCTCCGATGACAATACAGCCCGGGTGTGGGACAGCACCGGCAAGCTGCTGCACCAGCTAAAAGGGCATCGGGGTGGTGTCCGCAGCGCCAGTTTCAGCCCCGACGGAAAGCGCATCGTCACCGCCTCCGATGACGGGACAGCCCGAGTGTGGGACAGCACCACCGGCAAGCAGCAGCACGAGCTAATAGGGCATCAGAATGTTGTCAGAAGCGCCAGTTTCAGCCCCGACGGAAAGCGCATCGTCACCGCCTCTTGGGACAGGACAGCCCGGGTGTGGGACAGCACCACCAGTAAGGAGCTGCACCAGCTAATAGGGCATCAGCGTGTTGTTA
>CAZJNL010001331.1:0-1853 GCA_964546515.1 uncultured Oscillatoria sp. | reverse complement strand
AATGAATTCGGCCAGATTGTGGAGCGCAAGGGCGGCGTCGGACTCAACGCCAATACCTCCACAGACGCCACCCGCTACTTCTACAGCTTCCCCTCCAACAAGCTGGAGCTGTGGATGTCCCTGGAGTCCGAGCGCTTCCTCGAACCAGTGTTTCGGGAATTTTACAAAGAGAAACAAGTCGTCATAGAAGAGCGGCGGTTGCGCACGGACAACTCCCCTGTTGGCCTGCTGATAGAGGCGTTTCTCGACAAGGCTTACCAGGCGCACCCCTACAAGCGTCCCGTGATTGGCTACATGCAAGACATCCAAAATCTGACGCGCCTGGATGTCCAGGAGTTTTTCGACACCTACTACGTCCCCAGCAATTTGACCGTGGCGATTGTGGGCGATGTCAGCCCAGCTGAGGTGAAGCGACTGGCCCAGATTTACTTCGGTCGCTACCAGGCTAAACCGGCACCTCCGGATGTGGCGGTTGTGGAACCCCCCCAGACGGAAACGCGGGAAGTGACCCTGCGCTTGCCCTCCCAGCCGTGGTATCTGGAAGGCTACCACCGGCCCGCCATGAAACACCCAGATCACATAGTCTATGAGATGATTGCCGCTCTGCTCAGCAATGGGCGCACCTCTCGCCTCTACAAGTCGCTGGTGGAAGAAAAGCAGGTGGCGCTCGCTGCAGAGGGCTTCAGCGGGTTTCCAGGGGAGAAGTACCCCAATATGATTTTGTTCTACGCCCTGACGGCTCCGGGCCATACGGTGGAAGAGGTGGCGGCGGCGCTCAATCTTGAAATTGAGCGCTTGAAAACTGAGCCGGTGTCTTCTGAGGAACTCGACCGGGTGAAAAACCAGTTCCGCGCCGGTTTGCTGCGCCAGCTGGATTCCAATGAGGGCATGGCGGAACTGCTGCTGGAGTATGAGGTGAAAACCGGCAGCTGGCGGAATGTGTTTAAGGAACTGGAAGCAAGCGCTGCGGTGAGTCCGGAAGATATTTTGCGGCTGGCGAGGGCGACTTTCCAGCCGGCAAACCGCACAGTCGGGCGGCTTTTGCCTAAGGAGGGATGAGGAATGAACCGCACAGGCGCAGAGAACGCAGAGGGAAGAATGGTTGTCAAGTGGTTGCGGCTTTTTAAGGAGAAGCGGGTTATGTGGGCGTGGGTAACAGGCTTGGTGCTGCTGTTTGTGGCGCAAGTGGGGCAGCCGGCTGTGGGTGAGGCGGCGAAGCACTACACTGAGTTGCAGTTTCCGCCGGTGCCGGAGATTAAGCTGCCCGATTACACCCGCTACCAGCTCGATAACGGGCTGACTGTGTTTTTGATGGAAGACAGGGAGCTGCCGCTGGTGAGCGGTACGGCTCTGTTTCGCACCGGCGACCGGTTTGAGCCGGCATCTAAGGTGGGTCTGGCTGATATGATGGGCGAGGTGATGCGCACCGGCGGTACGGCTGAGCACTCTGCCGATCAGTTGAACCGGCTGCTGGAGCAGCGGGCTGCTTCTGTGGAAACTGCAGTGAGTGGGACTTCCGGGAGCGCTAGTTTTAGCGCTCTGAGTGAGGATTTGCCGGAAGTTTTCGGGCTGTTTGCTGAGGTGCTCACTGAGCCGGTGTTTGCTGCGGACAAGATCGAGCTGGCTAAGAAGCAGCGGGCCGGTGCGATCGCCCGTCGCAATGATGACCCCGGTGAGATTGCCAGCCGGGAATTCCAGAAACTCCTCTACGGCAGTGCCAGCCCCTACGCTCGCACGATTGAGTACGCTACTGTCAGTAATGTAACCCGCGAGGATTTGCTGCAGTTCTACCGGCAGTATTTCCAACCGAATAATATGATTTTGGGGATTGTCGGCGATTTCGACACCCAGAA
>CAZJNL010001330.1:0-1856 GCA_964546515.1 uncultured Oscillatoria sp. | reverse complement strand
GCCCAATGCCCCATGCCCCATGCCCCATGCCCAATTCCCAACTAAGGCTTAATCCGGTGCGGTCCCGACTTGCGATACTGAGCGAGCAGCTTTTGGCGCTGAGCGAGTTCATTGCGAATCGTCACGGTTAGCCACAAGCCGGCTCCCGCCGCAGCCAACAGGACAAATGGATTATAAAATTTTAGCACTAACCAAGTGCCTAGGCTAGCGCCTAACGCCGTAGCCAGCCCGGCAATTCTGATAGAGATTTTGCCGCTGAATCCAGCATATATGTGGGCTGCAACTAAAAAAAAACAAATATTTCCTAATCCAAAAAAATGGATGTTAGCAAAATACTAAATATCGCGCTATTCAAAAGCGGGATTCTATTCAGATACAACCCAGTGATCAAAGCATTTTTCTCCCAAGTTGTTGGGGAATTGTCGTTTGGCAATGAGTAAACTTCGCAGTATTTTTGTCCCTATGTGTGTGGCTGTATGATATGCGGTAATGGCTATAAAAATATAAAAAATACTGCGCCTGTAAGACCCGACTCTGGCTCCCATTACAAACCATAATAGCGCTGCTATTACGGCTAACAATAATAACAACTCGAACCCAAACACACCGGAGCGTGGCAATAGCAATTCCCAATAAAGCTTGGAAAAAGTAGGAACGACTTCAATCGCCAGCAAAACAATTGCACCAATCAGGTAAGCGTAAAGCCTTTTTTGCGGTGGGGCGGGAACTGAGCCGGCATGAACCTCAAGCGTTACCGTGTGAGTCGCCGGCTCAGAATTGGCCTGCAATACAAGCTGGCGGGTGTAAACTGAATTCGCCACCAGCTTGCTGGTATCCACTGCGATGGAACACTCAACTTGATTGCCTTTAAACTTGGCGGGTGTGATGGAAATCCAAGGGTGTGCGTAACCCTTAGCCGGCACGTCATTTGGGTGCGGTGCCACCTCCCACCGGCCCTCCAGTACCGCGTTCGCAACCGGGTTGCTCACCTTGATAACTTGAGTTATCTTCTCGCCAAGTCGAGGGGGTGCGAACAAAACGCTGCTCTCGCGAATACGAACTTGTGGAACCGCTGTGAAATTCAGCGGTACGAGCGCTTCTTTTGCAACTTCTGCCGAAGGGTAGCGGTCTTTTGGTTTAGGCTGAACCATTTTTTCCAGCCACTCAATTGAGCGCGGGCTGAGCTTGGAAAGCTTGGACTTGAAGTTAATGCGACCTGTATCCTCAATTAAGGTTTCTATGGCTTCGGATTTTATCCCAGCCAGCAAGCAAATCAGGGTTGCGCCCAACCCGTAAAGATCGGTTGCCTCCGTCAGCTGCCGATTGTATATCTGTTCCGGTGCCATAAAGCCAAAGGTGCCGGCGGCGACGCTGCTCATCGCCCCCTCTCCACCCCCAATTCGGGCCAGCCCAAAATCCACCAAGTAAACATTTAACTGCTCATCCACTAAGATGTTTTCCGGTTTGATATCCCGGTGGATAACCGGGGGAATCTGACTTTGCAGATAACCGAGAATGTCCAGAACAGAAAGCGCGATTTGCTTGATTTGCTCGGGGGTCCACCGGCGCATAGCAGACAGCGGTTGAGCGTCTTTATACTCCTGCACCATGCAGAACCCAGAGGAAGTTTCAAAGGAATTGAGATAGCGGGGGATGCCGGGGTGATTCAGCGAGGAGAGCACTTGAATTTCCCGCTCGTAAGCTTTGAATCCACTCCAGTCTGCGCCCGACTGGGCGAACTGAAACTGCTTAATAACCACCGGCTGCCCAGTTTGGGTGTCCGTGGCGAGGTGGGTGACTCTCCCGCCGGCGCGATTGTTACCGAGTTATCGAATTTTTTGATAGCGCCGGCGAGC
>CAZJNL010001329.1:0-1861 GCA_964546515.1 uncultured Oscillatoria sp. | reverse complement strand
CTGATCCAATTTTACCGCAATTTGCGGAAAAATAACGCCGTGCCGGCAATCGCCCTGCAACAGGCGCAAGAGTGGCTGCGCACCGCCACTTATGATATACTGGGAGAGTGGTATAAAGATTTGGCCTCCGAATTTCCGGAGCGCCACCAGCGAGCCATCCAGCGTTTCTTGGAAAAACAAGCCACGCGACAAAAAGAATTAGCTAGAATAGAGCCAAATAAGCGCCCCTACGAACACCCGTACTACTGGGCGGCTTTCACCGGCACAGGTATCCTGTAAACGAAACTATGTCCTCGACTGAGTTGCTCACTATTGACCCCGCAAACGCCCTGATCCTCCAAGCCTTTTTGAAGGCGCTGGCGCAACTAGACTCCTTCCCGCAAGCCTTACAGCCGGCTCTCAAACAGCTGGCTATCGCCCTAGCTAAAGGTCAGACTAAGCTAGCGGCGGATATTGAAGATATCGCCAATAAAGATAACTCACTCAATCAACTGTTTCAAGACGAATACAGCCGGATGTTAGTGCAGTGCGAGTCAGAAGGCGAAAGACCGGGGAAACGAACAGGTAAGGTTGAACTAGATCCGCACCCTCCCTACCTGGGGAATGTCGCTGCCGAAATTTTCGGTTCAGACTTTCCCAATAAGTCGGCGAAAGACAGCAGTGATGAAATTGACAAAGCTCCACCCCTTCTTGACCCCACCATCATTATAACACCTTAGCCTGATGCGTCAAGTTATTTATCCCAGCTTGGATCTGTTTGTTTACCAACTCGCAGAAGGGTTGGGGGCGGATGCTGATAAAATCGATGCAGACAAACAGGCATTCCTGGCTAATTTTGCTAATCCAGCCGGCGTTTCCCCAGAAAAGCTCAAAGAGGTTGAAAAAACTCTCGCGCAGGAAAAGCCGGATTCTTTGGAAGACGTGGACTTTCCCGAAATTGTAACCGAGGATAAATATCGCGTCAGTGGCTATTACACGCCGGTGCGGCTGAGCGATACTTATGGCCTTTTGTTTGCCACCTCAGTAGAGGATAACGATCCCCTAAAAGAGCAGCCGGTGAGCAGCTTCAAAGCGCTGAAGTCCCTGGCAAAAACCAAACAAGGGAACTTGGGAACAACCTGCATTCTCTACGGCTACTTGCCCAAAGGGGAAGATTCCGCAACTCTGGCTAAAGACATTTTAACACAATTTCTGGATGGCGAGCCGGTGGAGTTAAAGTGGGAGCAGCAGTTAACTTGGGATTGGGACAAAAAACAGGCCCAGCCGGCGAAATTCTTGGGCGCGGATGTGTTTTTCTTCCTTCCCGAAACCAGAGACTCCCAAAACCTGACAGCCGGTGGTATTTTTATCATCCTCTATCCCCAGCCAGATGACAAACATACCATTCTCAATACCTACGCAGAGTTGCACCGGCCTTGGATAGAGCTATTTTGGTTTCAGAACAAAATCCTCTGGGCTTACGAGCAAGCGAAGCAAATCAAGGAACTGCTGAAACAAGACTTTATAAAAGTTAGCGAAACCTTCAGGCAAATCAAAAATCCCGAATTGGGGTTGCAGGAATTACAGGAAATCTTAGAGAAAAAGTCCCAGACGGTTGCCGGTTACGCAATCAACCTCAACTATCTGGAAATTCAGCTGCGCACCATAGAGATTAACTTGCGCAACTTTGACCTGTGCGCCGGCTACCTGGAAAAACAAGCCAATAAAGCCACTAAAAATAGCCCCACCGAAACCACCCACCTCAAATTCCTCCTGGACAAATTCAGTAAAATTGCCAGAGAGCAGTATCAAGAACAAGTCAAACAAGATATTGACAGCCTCAAACCCGGACTCGAAGCCCTAGAAAAAGTAATCAGCGCTG
>CAZJNL010001328.1:0-1864 GCA_964546515.1 uncultured Oscillatoria sp. | reverse complement strand
AATCAGCCCCAGCAGCAGGATGAGAAACCAGTCGGCTATTCCCAAGATGTAGCGCAGGGGGGAGTGAACCAGGATGTTGAAGCCCAGCAAGCCGACTAAAGCCCAGATCAGCTGGCGCTTGAAGTAGTACAGCCCGTCTTTGGACTCGTAATAGCCGCTGGGGTAGGAGGCAGAAAACAGCATTACCAGCCCCAGTATCAGCCACAGGAAGGTTAACCACCGCAGCCAGCGGGCTTCCCAAGACCACTCTCCCACTGAGGGGTCAACAATCAGTATCAGGCGGTTTATATTCACGAGCGCAGCATTCTATCAATTCGTGATTTTGTCTAATCTATCTTCGGTTTATAAACCGGCTTTCTTTAAGAAAATGCGATTTCTTTTCCTCGTGCGGAAGTTACATACCACATTTTTAGAAGAATGTCAATAGGCTTTTGAGGCTCTGCGGGGGGGCGTCTGGCGGGCAGCCGGCAGCTGTGGCTCTCCCTAGAGCGCCGGTGTTGGAATACCAGAAACCGGGTTTCTTTGGATGGGAGAAGAGAAATTCTGGTCTTCTAGCCGTAGGGCGGCTACCGGCACGGAGACTGCCCCCGGTTTCTTACAGTCTTAGAGCTGATTTATAAAGAAAAAGTGAAGCCACAAGAAACCGGGTTTCTTGTACTGGGTCAGCGGTCTTGCCTGAGCCCTCCTACAGCAAGATTCCCGGTTTCTGGCCCCGATTCAGGCTTAACAATTACTTTATAAATCAGCTCTTAGGGTGCTCCCCTTTGGGGGAACACACCCTACTGTGCCAAATTTTAAATATTCAAACAAAAAAGAGGTCTGGGCGACCTCTTTTTGACGGTATTCCTTTCGAGTGGGAATTTACTGCAAGCCGGTGTTGGCACCGGGTTTGCCGGTTGCCAGCTGGACTTTGATAATTTTGCCACCCATTTTCATAATGCGCTGCTGCTCGCGGAACCAGTTGTCGTAGGGCACGAGCTTTGTAAAATAGGTGTTTTGCAGTTCCCGCTGAGTGCGGATGCGAGTTTGGCTGGGGACGCAAGCAGTAACTTTAAACATTCGCATGGCTTATCTCTCCTTAAGGTGCGAAAAATTTTGCATCTGAATTCAGATATCTATATCGCAGGCAGGGAGTCAAGAGTCAATGTTAGATCGTTAAAACCGATCCATTGCCTCGGACAAGCCTTTGACGAGCTAGCACTCACTCTAGACTTCCCTGACCTCACGAGATTGGGTTTTGGAGTTTGGATTTTTGATTTTGGATTTACGCGAAATCTCAAATCTCAAATCTCAAATCTCAAATCCCTCTTAGCTCAAACCAGAGGAGATGTAGTCGAAGTAGACGCCCATTTCCTTGCCAGCATCGGGGCCCACCAGACCGGCGGTGACTTCCTTCACGGCTTGGATGGCTTGCACGGTAGCGCCGATGGGCACGCCCAGGGAGTTGTAGGTTTCTTTCAGCCCGTTGAGCACGCGCTCATCGAGGATGGAGGGATCGCCAGCCAGCATAGCGTAGGTGGCGTAGCGCAGGTAGTAGTCCAGGTCGCGGATGCAAGCTGCGTAGCGACGGGTGGTGTACATGTTGCCGCCGGGACGGGTGATGTCAGAGTACAGCAGAGACTTGGCAACTGCTTCCTTGACGATGGTGGCGGCGTTGGCGCTGATGGTGGTGGCGGCGCGGACGCGCAGTTCGCCGGTGGCGAAGTAAGCCTTCAGCTTGTCGAGAGCGGAGCTGTCCAGGTACTTGCCTTGGACATCAGAGGAATTAATAACAGCGGTAATTGCGTCTTGCATGTTTGTGGTTCCTTAAACTGTCGTGCGGAAAGTCGTCGTTGGTTGATTGGTTCAAATCCGAGAGCAGGAA
>CAZJNL010001327.1:0-1866 GCA_964546515.1 uncultured Oscillatoria sp. | reverse complement strand
TACGCATATGTGAGTTCCGGGCCCGGGGTGCTGGCCTCTGGGGCCGCTATTTTGTTTGCTCGTCACAGACTGTTGTGATTTCCGGGCCGGGGTGTTGACATTTGCCGCCACTATTTTGTGTACCAATGGTAGACATATGTGATTTCCAGGTCCGGGGTGCTGGCATCTGGGGCCGCTATTTGATCTGCCCGTGGCAGACTGTTGTGATTTTCGGGCCGGGGTGTTGACATTTTGCGCCCCTATTTTGTGTACCACTGGTAGACATATGTGATTTCTAGGCCCGGGGTTCTGGGTGTTGACATCTGGGGGCGCTATTTTGTGTATCAATGGTAGACATTTGTGATTTCCGGGCATCGGGCATTGAGTGTTGACATCTGGGTGCGCTATTTTATGTGCCAAGCTTCTCAGTTTGACAGGGTACAGCTAGCTCCGGAAAAAACGAACCGCCAAGACGCCAAGGGCGCCTTGGGATTATCATATATTTGGGTTAATGTCAAGAAAGAAAATATTAAGAAGAAAGGTGAAGCCGGCAGTGCTGCTGTTGCTGGTGGGGCTGTGGAGTGTGGCGGTGGGGTGGGGGCTGGCGAGATCGGCAGAGATCCCGGCAGCCGGCACGGTTGACCCCCTACCGGATAGCTTCCAGCTGGGAGCGGAACTTTACCTGGAAAACTGCGCTGGCTGCCACGTGGGCTTGCCGCCGGAAGTCATGCCGAGCGAAACCTGGCGGCAGCTGCTGCAAGATCCTCAGCACTACGGGGTTGTGCTCAATCTGCCGGTGAATCCCCCCCGCGTCATCATCTGGAACTACCTGCGGGCGTTCTCCCGCCCCCACGCCCAAGACGAAGAGGTTCCCTACCGGCTGGCCAAGTCGAGGTATTTCAAAGCCCTGCACCCGCGAGTCAAACTGCCCCAGACCAACTTAATCGGCAGCTGCGTCACCTGTCACCCCGGTGCCGGCCAGTACAATTTCCGCAGTCTCGCACCGGAGTGGCAAAATTCTCCATAATAAGAGAAAGATAGAAAATCCGGAATTCAGAAGCGAGACTTCAGAATTCAGACAACTTCTGACTCCTGACTCCTGACTCCTGACTTCCTTATACAGAACCAGTCTCCCTCTCCTGCTATGCTGAAAAAATTGCTCGGCGATCCCAACGCACGCAAGCTCAAGAGATATCAGCCGCTCGTCACTGAAGTCAACATCCTGGAGGAAGACGTCAAGGCGCTCTCCGATGAGGCATTGAGAGCCAAGACAGCGGAGTTCAAACAGAAGCTTGACAAAGCCAAATCTCCCAGTGAAACCACTGAAGTGCTCGACGAGCTGCTACCGGAAGCCTTTGCGGTGGTTCGGGAAGCTGGGCGGCGAGTTTTGGGCATGCGGCACTTCGACGTCCAGATCCTCGGCGGCACCATCCTCCACTTTGGGCAAATCGCCGAGATGAAAACCGGTGAGGGAAAAACCCTGGTGGCCACTCTGCCGTCCTACTTAAACGCGCTCACCGGCAAAGGCGTGCACGTCGTCACCGTCAACGACTACCTGGCACGCCGCGACGCCGAGTGGATGGGACAGGTGCACCGCTTCCTGGGACTGACCGTGGGCCTGATCCAGCAGGGCATGAGCCCGGACGAGCGCCGCAGGAACTACAGCTGCGACATCACCTACGCCACCAACAGCGAGCTGGGCTTCGACTACCTGCGGGACAATATGGCCACCTCAATGGCGGAAGTCGTGCAGCGCCCCTTCAACTACGCCATTATTGACGAGGTGGACTCGATTCTCGTTGACGAAGCTCGCACGCCGCTGATTATTTCGGGCCAAGTAGAGCGCCCCACAGAGAAGTACATGGGAGCCGCCGGCATCGCCGCCGA
>CAZJNL010001326.1:0-1871 GCA_964546515.1 uncultured Oscillatoria sp. | reverse complement strand
CTTCTCTGAGATAACAATAGATCGCTAATAAGGATTTCGGTTAAATACTTTCCCAGGCAAAAGTAGGCGTTATCCATCAATGGGGTGCAACCATAAACGATATTAAACGTGCATTTCTTGCAGGTATTGCAAAGTTTGTTCGGCTTCTTTCTCATCCACGACGCTGAGGGCAAAGCCGACGTGAACAATAACGTATTCGCCGACTTTGGCTTCGGGAACGTAGGCGAGACTGACTTCTTTGACGACGCCGCCAAAGCTGACGCTGCCGGTGCGCGTCAGGGAGGAATCACCATTAGCGTCAGTGTTTTCATTAATACGGACAATTTTACCAGGAACTGCTAGGCACATGGGATTTTAGATTTTGGATTTGGGATTTTAGATTTTGGATTGTCGCTTTTTCTATAGTAGCACAGGTGCCATCGATGGCAGCTTAAGAAAATCTTGATTTTGGTCTAGCTTGCCGGGGTTGCCGGCACCCCAACATCAAGAAACCAGGTTTCTTAAATAAGAAACCAATTAAACGCAAGAGAACCTCACCCCCTACCCCCTCTCCTAAGAGGAGAGGGGGGTATAATTTCCCCCCTTCCCTTATAGGGAAAGGGGGCTGGGGGGTTAGGTTTTATGTCCACCTACTTAAGAGATTAAAATTTCCCCCTAGCTGCCACAATTTGTCCGAGGGCAATGCCGCCATC
Organism: uncultured Oscillatoria sp.; assembly: GCA_964546515.1. GTDB lineage: Bacteria > Cyanobacteriota > Cyanobacteriia > Cyanobacteriales > Oscillatoriaceae > Oscillatoria. The sequence continues at coordinate 1,179 of CAZJNL010001326.1, read as the reverse complement.
ATTCGGAGGAATTCGCTGGGGCCAGTAGGGGCGAAAGCCTTCATAACTGAGGCGCATCACCGCACGCTCAATTAAATATTGGTTTTGAAAACAGCCGCCGGTGAGAGCAACCCGTTCTTCCCCAACATGCTTGGCAACAGCAACAATCGCTTCCACTAGCGTATTGTGAAATTTCGCCGATATTTTACCCACCGACACCTCACCCGCCACATCATCCAGTACGCTGATCACCATTGGTTTCCAGTCGATCGCGATTGGATTTGGAAATGGGCGAGCCGGGATTTGGGGATTTGGGGATTGCTCCCAGACGCGATTCGGCGTTCTCCAAGAGACACCCCGGTTTGCTGTTACTAATTCAAAGGGATAACTTTCATCAGTTTCAATGCCATCGAGAGCGAATTCCAGCTCCATTGCCGCTTGCCCTTCAAAAGTGGAAATCTGGCGCAAACCGGCAATCCGAGCCACCCCATCAAAGAGCCGCCCCGCACTGGAAGTCACCGGCGCATTTATCTGACGCTTGAACACAGTTTGCAGCAGCTTCAGTTCCGTTGCCGAAAAATCCCGCAAAAGAGTTTGGATTTGAGAATTCGGCAGGGGCGAATCACCAAACAACTCATCCCCAAACAATTCGTACAGTAACCCCAAAGCAACTCGCCGGGGTTCTTTCACAGCCTTATCCCCACCGGCAAGCCGAAATGTTCTCAAATGCGCTACCCTTTGCAAAAAATCAGGACGAACGAGCAGGAATTCCCCACCCCAAATCGTGCCGTCCAGCCCGTAGCCGGTGCCATCCCAAGCCACACCCAGCACCGATTCCCCTAACAGCTGATTTTCCGCCATGCAAGCGAGAACGTGAGCGAAATGATGCTGCACCGGCACTACCGGCAAACCCAAATTCCGGGCAAATTGCGCAGAGCGATAATCGGGGTGAGCGTCACAAGCCACCGCCAATGGTTCAAACTCATACAGCTGCTTAAAACTTTCAATCACTCCCTCAAAAGCCTCAAAAGCTTGCGGCGTTTCCAAATCCCCAATGTGCTGACTAACAAAAACTTGATTCCCCGCAGCAATAGCAATCGTATTCTTCAAATGCCCCCCCACCGCAAGTATTTTCGATTGCCATTCCCCCCCCCCTTTTTAAGGGGGGGGCAGGGGGGGGATCAATTTCCGACTGGGAAT
>CAZJNL010001325.1:0-1871 GCA_964546515.1 uncultured Oscillatoria sp. | reverse complement strand
GTAGCGCATGCCCCCCAAGGCACGCCGTGCGGGTTGCAGTGCTGCATGCACGGCGGTGTTTCCCCTGGAATTGGGTGCGGCGGCAAGGGCTGTGGCCTAATGGTGCAGTCGTGCGCCAGTAGGGGAAAAACCTGACAAACTGATTGACTGGAATGTGTGTCCAGAACAATCAGAACGATGGCTCTATACAGTCCGTTACAGATAAGCTGTTCAGGTTCTGACAGAACTTATCTACATTCAGGAGAAACTATCATGGCAGTTGAAAAAGTCAACTCATCTTCCAGTCTGGCTGAAGTTATCGACCGGATTCTGGACAAAGGGGTGGTAATCGACCTGTGGGCGCGGGTATCGCTAGTGGGGATCGAACTGCTAGCAGTAGAAGCGCGGGTTGTGATCGCTTCAGTAGAAACCTATTTGAAGTACGCAGAAGCGGTGGGTCTGACCTCTCAAGCTGCAGTGCCTGCTGTGTAATCAGCTGTAGCGCATGCCCCCCAAGGCACGCCGTGCGGGTTGCAGTGCTGCATGCACGGCGCTGTTGCCCGTGGAATTTGGTGCGGATGACAGGTGGCGAGATTGGAGAAAAGAGGCTAATTTTTAGCTTTCTGTAAAATAGGACAGGAAAGGAGTATAAGTTGTGTCTCTCAGAGAAGAATGGTACGCTGCCCGAGCGCAGCGCCTAGAGGGAATTCAGTTACGTCAGCAGCAGGTGCTAGATCACCGTCAGCAGACGCAGATGGACTTGACTACCACAGAAATAAACCGAGCTGCAATGGCTGCTGAAATGTGGGAATCGTTGGATAACTTCCACAGCACGTTGCAAACCACTATGGGTAACTTTCTGCAGGATACGCGAGCGTACCTGCGGAAAGTTGCGACGGTGCAGCAAGGCGAGCGGGCAGCCTATGTGGCAGCTATGCGAGATTATGTTTGGGGGACAGCGCCTGCGTTTATTGGAAATGCCAGCCTGTCAAAAGCTGTTTCACCGGCGATCTCCTGATCGCTAGCCCAACGGATCTGATGCGGAGAAGTTAGTTGTGACCACAGTTCTGCAAGTCAACTCCCAGAATTTTGTCGATACACCGGGAATCCACCGTCTGACGCAGCGTGCCTTGCGCTATCTACAGGCGGGCTTTTCTGTCCATTTGCGCGGTCCGGCTGGAACCGGCAAAACAACACTGGCAATACATCTGGCGAATCTTCTGGAGCGTCCGATGTTACTGGTGTTTGGAGATGATGAGTACAAGTCGTCGGATCTGATTGGCGACCAGCAGGGCTACAACCGCAAGAAAGTTGTGGATAATTATATCCACACTGTTGTCAAGGTGGAAGATGAATTCCGCCGGTCCTGGGTGGATGCCCGCCTGACCACAGCTTGTCGCGAGGGCTTCACCCTGGTCTACGATGAGTTCAATCGCTCCCGTCCGGAAGTTAATAATGTGCTGCTCTCGGTATTGGAGGAAAGGCTGCTGGTGCTGCCTGCAGTTTCCCAGGAACAGGAATACATTAGCGCCCACCCGCAGTTCAGAGTCATCTTTACCTCCAATCCAGAAGAGTACTGCGGAGTTCACGAAACTCAGGACGCACTGATGGATCGCCTGATAACGCTCGATATTCCAGAGCCTGACGAACTGACCCAGGAAGAGATTATTGTCCAAAAATTGGGAATGGCGCGAGCGGATGCCTCAAAGATCGTGCGTCTGGTCAAGAATTATCGGGAGCGGACGGGGGCTTATGAAAAATCATCCGGTTTGCGGGCGTGTCTAATCTTGGCCAAAGTCTGTCATAGCAATAATATTCCGGTCGGGAATAACGCTGAGTTTCGAGATATCTGTGCGGATGTCTTGCTGTCCCGTTCCAAACTCTCCGAGAGA
>CAZJNL010001324.1:0-1872 GCA_964546515.1 uncultured Oscillatoria sp. | reverse complement strand
GGCTTGTAAAATGCAGTTTGTGATTAGAACCGCAAACAGATTAAAACCGCCAAGACCGCCAAGAAGTTTGAATATTATTCATGCGGAATATATATATTTTTTATGGTGTTAAGTTTTGAATGTAAAAATATTCAAGAGATAAGTGTTTATAAAATACGGTTGAAGACTCATCTAAGGGTCAGTTTGGCGGTAAAGGTCGCCCCCTGCCCGAGTCCGGGGCTTTCTGCGGCGACAGTACCGCCGTGCAGTTCTACGAGGTGGCGGACGATGGCTAGACCCAGCCCTAAGCCACCGTGCTGGGTCATGCCCTGAGCTTGGCGGAAACGCTCGAAGACGTAGGGCAAGAAGTCAGGGCTGATTCCGATGCCGGTGTCAGATACCTGGATTTGGGCGTAGGGCATCTGGGATGAAGCACTTGGACGCAGGCGGGCCATGTCCGATGCGCTGTGCCCGATGCCCGATGCGCTGTGCCCCATTTCCACTGACAGCCGCACCTCCACCCGTCCACAAGCCGGTGTGAACTTGATGGCGTTAGACAGCAGATTCCCGACTACCTGCTGCAAGCGCTTTGAATCGCCCACAACCAGACAGCCGCTTCTGTCGATCGCCGCCGAGAGTTGAATCGCTTTAGCTGCAGCCGCCGGCTGTACAGTGTCAATAGCCGCTTGAATCACCGGCACCAGATCCACCGGCTGTAAGTTGAGGCTGAGCTTGCCGGTAATAATGCGGGAGGCGTCCAGCAGCTCTTCAATCAGTTGCGCCTGCAACTGCACGTTGCGCTCGATAATCTCGAAGGCGCGTCTGGCAGCCGCCTCATTGAGCCGGCCAGTAGAGAGCAGCTGCGCCCAGCCGCGTATGCCCTGCAGGGGGGAGCGCAACTCGTGGGAAACCATTGCCAAAAACTCGTCCTTGCTGCGGTTAGCCGCCTCCGCTGTAGCTCGCGCTTGCCGCTCCCGCTCTAGCAGCTGGGCCCGCTCTTCCTCAGCTTGCTTGCGGTCTGTGATGTGGCGCTGAATTGCCGTCCAGTGCGTGCAGTACCCTGTTTTGTCAGCCACCGGCACCACGCTCAATTCAATCCAGAATGGGGAACCGTCCTTGCGGTAGTTGACCAGCTCCACCTGCACCGGCTGCCTGGTTTTCAGCGCCGCCCGAATCTTGTCGAGAGTCGCCCGGTCACTCTCTGGCCCTTGCAGGATGCGCGGCGTTTTCCCCAACACTTCCTCTGGCGCATAGCCGGTCATCCGCGTAAAAGCTTCGTTGACGTAGAGAATGCGCCAGCCCGGCTCGTCGATCTCCGTGTCCGCAATCATAACCGCATCGTTAGCGTGGGTGATTGCAGATTCCAGCAGCCGCAAGCGCTCCTCAATTCGCAGGCGCTCAGTGATATCTGTCAAAAACCCGACAACACCTCGCACCTCGCCCGCCGCATCCCGCAGCGCCGCCGACGAGAGGCTGACTTCCACCAGGGAGCCGTCCTTTCTGAGCCGGCGCAGCTCCAAATTGTGGCGCACCGCCCCCCGCAACTCCTCCTCAAACAGCTTTTGGAACTCCGCCCGCTCTTCAGAAGGAATCGCCGGAAAGGGGCGACCGAGCACTTCAGCTTCGCTCCAGCCGAAAAGTTCCTCCGCTGCAGGGTTCCACAGCTGCACGTTGCTCCCGGTATCGATCGCGACGATGGCGATAGGCGTTGCTTCAACCAGCGCTTGCAGCAATTCGGTCGTTTCCCGCAACTGCGCCTCTGCGAGCACGCGCTGGGTGATGTCGCGCCAGGAGATTGCCAAACCGTCGCCCTGTTTGGTAGCGCGGACGTGGTAGGCTCTGGTCTGGGACTTGTCGCTGTCATCGTCCGGGTAGAGGAAGGATTCTTTGACA
>CAZJNL010001323.1:0-1874 GCA_964546515.1 uncultured Oscillatoria sp. | reverse complement strand
ACAGGCAAGATGCCTGTCCTACAAGAGATGGGTTTACAAAAATGGGATGCTCCCGGTGGGTGACGCGCAGCGTCACCCACCCTACTTTGGCAAGTTCACTGTAGTTTAGCATGCAGTTTGAAAGATGGCAAGTTTCCACCGGCTGCGAGCATTCCACCCAGTCCTGTAGCGTGACGCTCGGCGTCAAACTGCTTTTGTCAATAAGCTCTGTAGGGTGCGTTCCGCTCTGTGGAACGCACCCGGCTGCGAGTATTTGTGCTTAGTAGTAAATTGTGCTTAACTCCAGCAGAACACGGTGGAAGATTGTTAAAAATCTTAAATCAATATCGAGCGAGGTCATGAAAAAAGAATCGCGAGGGGCAACCGGCACAACTCAAGCTCCGGCAGGGTTTTGCCGCCTTTATGGGGGATGCGGGCAGGCGGATCTTTCCCATAATTATTGTAAAGATTGACTTAAGTCAAAGCACTTTCCCGCGTGCCGGTCATACAGTGGTATCAGAACACGAAAGTGACGCTTTGGAGATGTGACCTATGTTTTGCAGCCAGTGCGAACAAACTGCCGCAGGAGAAGCCTGCTACAAATGGGGAGCTTGCGGCAAAAGCCCGGAAGTGGACGCCCTGCAAGATTTGCTGATTTACACCCTGCGGGGGCTAGGACAAGTGGCGCTCGCCGCTCGCCAGGTGGGCACTGTCAGCCGCGAAGTTGACGCCTTCACTTGCGAAACGCTGTTTTCCACCCTCACGAATGTTGATTTCGACGCGCAGAGATTTATCGAGTATATCAACCGGTCAGTAGCGCTGCGGGACGCCTTGAAAGCCCAAGTCCGGACGATCGCCCCCCACCTGGCCATCCCAGAAGGCCCAGCCACCTTTGAGCCGGCGCAAACCCTAGAAGGTTTGGTGCAGCAAGGCAAAGATGTGGAATTCGAGTTCATCTCCAAAGCCGGTCGCAACACAGACATTTTCTCTCTGAAACTCACTATCCTTTACGGCATCAAAGGAATTGCCGCCTACGCTTACCACGCCGGACACTTGGGCCACGAAGACCCGGCTATTGGCGCTTTCCTCCACGAAGCCTTAGCCAGCCTTGACAGTCAAGAGCTGTCGCTGGAAGACTGGGTGGGTATCGCCCTGAAAGTTGGCGAGATTAACCTGCTGGCGATGCAGCTTCTGGACGCCGCCAACACCGGCACCTATGGCCATCCCGTCCCCACACCCGTCCCCCTCGGGGCCAAGCAAGGCAAGGCCATCTTAGTGTCTGGCCACGATTTGAAGGACTTGGAAGAACTGCTCAAACAAACGGAAGGCAAAGGCATTTACATCTACACCCACGGGGAAATGCTGCCTGCGCACGGCTATCCAGGGTTGAAGCAAAAATACCCGCACCTTTACGCTCACTACGGCACCGCTTGGCAGAACCAGACGAAAGAGTTTCCAGCATTTCCGGGTGCGATTGTGATCACCACTAACTGCCTGATGCCGCCCCACGATTCTTATAAAGACCGGGTTTTCACCTTGGGGCCGGTGGGTTGGCCAGGAGTCACGCATCTGGACAGCCGCGACTACGCGCCGGTGATTGCGCTGGCACAGGCGATGCCTGGATTCGCCGAAGATGAGGACAGGGGTAGCGTCACCACCGGCTTTGCCCGGAATGCGGTGCTCGGTGTTGCAGGTGTTGTGATTGAAGCCGTCAAACGGGGAGAGATTCGTCACTTTTTCTTAGTGGGCGGTTGCGACGGTGCCAAACCAGTCCGCAACTACTACAGCGAGTTGGTGGAAAAGGTGCCGCAAGACTGCGTGGTGCTGACTCTCGCCTGCGGCAAGTTCCGCTTCTTCGACCAGGAAATGGGAGACATTCACGGGATTCCCCGGCT
>CAZJNL010001322.1:0-1876 GCA_964546515.1 uncultured Oscillatoria sp. | reverse complement strand
CGGCTTCTGCCTGCGCCAGATTGAAATCGCCCGTCTGGTGGGCATCCGTCCGTATAACGCCATCGCCTTCACCGGCCCGATTGCGGTGTTTGTCAGCGTCTTCCTGATGTACCCCCTCGGCCAGTCAGGCTGGTTCTTCGCACCCAGCTTCGGCGTGGCAGCCATCTTCCGTTTCCTGCTCTTCTTCCAAGGCTTCCACAACTGGACACTCAACCCCTTCCACATGATGGGCGTTGCCGGCATCCTGGGCGGTGCTCTGCTGTGCGCCATTCACGGTGCCACCGTAGAAAACACCCTGTTTGAAGACGGCGAAGGCGCAAACACCTTCCGCGCCTTTGAACCGACCCAGTCGGAAGAAACCTACTCGATGGTAACCGCCAACCGCTTCTGGTCGCAAATCTTCGGGATTGCTTTCTCCAACAAGCGCTGGCTGCACTTCTTCATGCTGTTTGTCCCCGTGACCGGCTTGTGGATGAGCGCCATCGGCGTGGTAGGTTTAGGGTTGAACCTGCGGGCTTATGACTTCGTGTCGCAAGAACTGCGGGCTGCTGAAGATCCAGAGTTTGAAACGTTCTACACTAAGAACATTCTGCTCAACGAGGGCATCCGCGCCTGGATGGCTCCCGCTGACCAGCCGCACGAGAGCTTCATCTTCCCTGAAGAAGTTCTGCCTCGCGGTAACGCTCTGTAAAATCTAACCGACTTGCAAAGGTGCCCGCAACGGGCACCCCCACACCCCCACCCCGTGTGGGGGTGATTTGTAGGGAAGTAGATTATATCACAGATGCGCCGGTATGGCAAGTGGCAGATTGATAAGCAGCGCTAATATAAAATTTTAGATTTTAAATCTAAAATCCCTTGCGCAGCCGTTGCGTTTTTGTTAGAGTGTGAACTGTGAACTCAAGCCATTCAAAAAACCGCTTAGGGAGTAAGGAGGTGATGCCTATGCAAGATAGCAGTAAACGCATGGGTCATCAGATTGAAGTCAACCGGCTGTGCGCCGGGGCTGTTCTCTAACAGCCAGCCTGATTCCCTTCGGGGAAGTCGAAAGGCTTCAAAGATTGGGCTGGATGGGAGTTCCTCCCGGCAGTCTGGTTTCAATTCTGAAGACCCGCTAGACCGCTCTCACCTATAGTGTGAAGGTTTATACCTTCTCACTACCCGTGAGAGCGGATAGTTTTTTCGGGGGGTCGCCAAGGCGTCGCGCGTCACAGAAGAAGATATACTAGCTAAAGTTCCCTGAAAGCGAAGGGCGCAGCTGCACGGTGGCGCTATAAGAGTCCGTTGCAGTGCGAACTGCGCTGTGCGGGAGCGGATTGTTGACAGGGTGTTGTAAGAACAGTAGGGGTGGAGAGCGTGACTGAATTACTCAGTGAAACCGAGATTCGAGAGCGTGCCGGTCAGCTGTCAGGGTGGACAGTGGTGGGGAAGGAACTCCAAAGAACCTGGAGATTTAAGGATTTTGTCGAGGCTATCGCCTTTGTGAACAAACTGGTAGAACCGGCAGAAACTGCTGGCCACCATCCAGATATCGCTATTTCCTACAATAAAGTCAGCGTAAGCTTGACAACCCACGACGCGGGCGGCTTAACTGAGAAAGACTTGGCCCTAGCCAAGGTGATTTCTGCGTTGGAATAAAGTCGCCGCTAGAGAGATAATGGGTTGAGAACTTCCAGCAACGGGCAACTGCCTCGCCCTGAGGAGGAAGTTGAGCTTGTCAGGTAAACAGGAGAGTTCACCACCCCCAGCATGGTCGCAGACAACCAAGCACAACCGCAGGAGGCTGCCGGTAGAACTGAATTAATAGAGCAACTGCTGGACATCGGAGCGGCCCTATCCTGCAGCTCCGATCTGGGTGAATTGCTGAACCTGATTT
>CAZJNL010001321.1:0-1880 GCA_964546515.1 uncultured Oscillatoria sp. | reverse complement strand
ACTTTACGGCTCTCGCGCCCGGTGTGCATTTCCATGGCGATCGCCTCAAACTGGACTTCCAGGGTGCCGTGAGGAACCGCGAAGTCAATAGTCGCCTCCTTGTCTCCCCAGAGGTTGAGATAAAACTCAGTCAGCCAGTGGGGCCCTGAGAGCAGCAAGCGGGCTTGCCGGTCTTGCAGCCATATTTTGACATAGATGCGAGGCAGCAGTTCAGGCAGCCTGACAGTGACTTTCACCTTGCGCCCCGCAATCAGTTCGCCCTCGGGCACTTGTAAAACCGGCACTGGCACCGGCTCATCTTCAGACAGCAGCAGCGGCGGGGTGGTATCAGGCGTTGGGGTTTCTTTGGGCGGCTGTGGGGTTAGCACCTGCTCGTCATACACCACAACCTCTTGCGCTTCCCAGTCGGCAACCGTCTTGGGAGGCGCCACCACCTCCTCCAGGCTCTGCGCCTCAGCCGTCTTTTCTTCTTCGTGCACGGACTCTATCTTCAGCCATTCTGCCAGATCCTCGTCTTTAGCCATAGCATTGAGCTTGGACAAAAAGCGATTTTGCACTTGCAGCGCTTGAAACGCCTTATCCACCGGCTTTGACACCGACTTAGGTGCCGGTTGCGTCAAAGCCGCGCCAGCCACTTTCTCCTCAGTTGAATCAGGTGCCGGTTCGGCAGGGGGATCTGACTCCCAGGGTGACGCTAGCTCAGCGGGTTTGGCAGAGGGCGGTTGCTTTGGCGCAGGTGGCGGCACCGGCTTGGCGATGTGGGCGTGGCGGCTGAAACGAGGAAAAGTCGGCAAATCAAGCCCTTTAGGGGCGGGCTTCTGAGGGTTTGGCTTGGAAAGTAGAGGGGGTAACGCCGGATCTGTCGAGGGTTGGAATTGGACAGGCTGACTGTTTTGGAAGGTTTCTTGCAACTCCTGGAAATGGTTTTTCAGGACTTCCGCATGCAGCTTGCCAAAAGGATCTAGCGACAGATCCACGAGTTCTTGCTGGCTGAGCTCGGCATTCACCGCACCGAGCAATTCCTCGGCAGCGGCTGTGATCGCAAAGGATTTGGCGTCCTGAACTTCTGGGGTGCCGTCGTAGAGGCTGATTTCTCCCAAAATCAGGTGGGTTGGGCAGTCTAGGGGAATTTGCACCGTACAGGTAAAGGGCACCGGCGGCGGGAGGGAGGGCAGTGATTCTCGCACCTCCACCAGGACTTTGGAACTCTGGGGGTTGAGCAACTGGATGTGCAGTTCTGGGGCGTTGAGGGGCGCGGTGCCGGTTGCGCCATCCGCCAGCTCAACGCGCCCCGACAAAGTGACGGATTCCCCGTGGTGCACCACATAGGTTTCCCGGTTGAGGGTGAGTTGCAGGGGGAACCGGTTGGCAGGGGGTGCCGGTGGGGGTGCGGGTTGAGGGGCGGCGTTTTCGGTGGGAGACGGGGAAGAGGGGCGAGGAACCTCAGGTGGGCGCAGCGGCACGACTTTGGAGCCGGCTGTGCCTGGATGAGGCGGCAAAGGTATGAGCTGGGGGCGCTTTGGTGGGGGATTTTCCACTGGCACTGCTGGGGGAGAAGCGGGTTGCCAGGGGGGAAGTGAGGTATCCGCCTTTGCCGGCACTTCTGGATAGGGGGAGTTGAGGGGCGAGGCATCCTCCGCATCGACAGGGAGTACCTGCAGCCGTACCGAGTGCTGCCAGGTATTGGCTTGCGGGTTGTCTTCTGCGCCAGAGCAGCGCAAGTCCCAAATACCGGGTTTGAGGCGGGTGAAGGGAAGCACGACGATCAGCCCTTCGGGGCTGGTGCGGCGAAAGTGCTTCTGCACCCAGCGTTTGGGCGGCACTTCATCACTGGACTTGTGAATGAGACGAATTTCCACCCGCTCGTTGGTGCGGTTAGA
>CAZJNL010001320.1:0-1881 GCA_964546515.1 uncultured Oscillatoria sp. | reverse complement strand
TCCATCGTTCGAGTTCTGAGCTCCATCGTTCGAGTTCTGAGCTCCATCGTTCGAGCTCCTACCTCGACCGGTATGTACGAACGCCGAATGTCGCGTCTCTACACCTATTTCTGGGGAGGAAAGGTTAAGGCGCGGGGGGGCGCAGGCGAGACGCCTGCGCTACGCCGGGGGTTGTGGGGTGCCGGTGAGGTTTTCTCTTAGAAGTCCTCGTAGGCGGACTTCGTTTTATGAGCCGCAATTTCAAGAGACTGTTGGCTTGCTTCGTGAGGGGTTAGGGATGTGCCGGGGCGGGTTTATATGCCTTGGGGCTGTGTGGCACAGGTTGTGGGTGAACCCGCCCCTACATACTTCCTTTTCTTGAAACCTCGTTTGAAACCTCGTTCCCAGCCTGAGGCTGGGAACGCCCTCTCCAACCAATTAAGCGATATTCGGTGAGGTGGTATAATTCCCCATTAATTCTCCAACAGTCTCTTTCAATCTCCTGGGATATTAACTTCACAGCAATATATAGCGGTTCTCAGTTTGATGAGGTACGCCGGTTCAAAACGAAACAGTTTAACGTTGCCTTTGGTAACCTTTATTCCTCAATCTCACCAATTAATTCCCCAAAGAATCCCTGCTCTCTCACCACCGGATAATCTTTCACAAGCTCTGACAACCCCAATAAATTCTCCAGTTCATGCGCCTGTTTGGGAATCAAATCCCCGCGCCCCACTGCATAGAGAATCTCTCCCAGCATTATCAGCCTAGATTCCACTGGAATGTTGTTTCGCACGCCCAGCTCAATCCTTTCTTTTATGCTATTGAAAGCGCTCTCCATTTTCCAATTCCTCCCGATTCAAAATCTGCACTCGACCGTCGTTAAAAACTAGGGCGACTCTCTGCAAAAGCTTTTCCGTATCCCAAACCATCGCTCTGGCAATCCCTGTGTTGATGCCGGCAATGTCAGCTTCAGTATTTATATGATAAGCTACATTAGGAGCGCGTTTCTTGCCGGCAGCCACTCCCCGTTGAACTGCGTTGCTGATACTGGTAGCTTCTGGGCTGAGTTCCTTAAACTCCCAGATTTCCCCATTAATCTCCGCATCAGGTGTCCTGACACCGGGTAGAGCTTGCTCGCTCAATAATTTGACCCTTCTGCCAAGCCTCGCAAAAACCTCAGCTACAAACAGTTCAGAAGCATTGGTGTTGTGGGTTTGGTGGAGCAGGACAAACCCGCCAGTAACCACATCCAAATAATAGCGCTCATACTCTGGCTCTGCAAGGTTGTAAATTTCCTGACTTTCCTGGATATAACTTGGCTTCACCGTTGCCTCCTGCCACAACTCCTTACCTTTATTTTACTGTTTTATGCTGCTAACAACATCATCGAGTTAGGAGATGAAATGGCGGGATTTTCGGCAGATTTGCGCAGCGGAAATGCCGGCACTGCGGGTGCGGGGCGCAGGCGAGACGCCTGCGCTACAAATGCCGTCTACTTGTCTAATTGCGCCGCAGCTCGCTGAATTAAGTAACGCGCCACAGTTTGAGTGCCGGTGTGCTGATAGTAATTAGTTGTCATGTCGAGGAAAGCCGCCACATAATCCAATTTGTCATCAGCAATATCCACAAACCCTTGCAGTTTGGCAATAATCCCTTCTGGCTTCAAGCCCCGCTTACTCACCAAACCGCCCATCCAGCCTTGCGTTGCATTAAAGCTGTTTCCAATAAAGTCGATTTTGCCTTGGATATTGTCGCCGGGAATTTGGTTGCCAATTTGCTGGAATACCGCATTATCTTGCAGGTTAGCCGGCTTCAGCCCCGCAATCGTCGAGCTGGCAACCCTGATGAAGTCGGGACCCAGAGGCAAAAGCCCGTCGAAACAGACGAGCGCCGCCATTC
>CAZJNL010001319.1:0-1881 GCA_964546515.1 uncultured Oscillatoria sp. | reverse complement strand
GGGCTTTAGCCCCACCACCCCACCGTTTGTAGTAGGGCTTTAGCCCCACCACCCCTTTGTCGTAAAGACGCGGTAAATCGTGTCTCAAATTTCATGCCTTGAGATGCCGGTGATAGTGAAAGCCGCACAAACGTCTGAATCGGAATGCTCCAACTGTAGCGAACCATCTGCTGCTTGAGACTTGGCTCCGGGTGGGAGCCATCTTTAAACACATACGGATCGCCCCAAAGGGGATAGGAGTGCATGCCATTAACAGCCACAACCTCACCGGCACGATTCAGCACCGGCCCCCCACTCATCCCTTTTTCGATATCATTAGTATAGCCTATCTGATACCCCCCATCCAAAGGTTTTTCCAGCACGATGGAAACCGTACCCGTTCTAAAGGTAAACCCTTTTACCCCCCCCTCTTTTAAAGGAGGGCTTGTCTCATCCGAAAACGGAAACCCACCCGCAAACACTTCATCCCCAGGTGCCGGTGTTTTCCCTGCTTTCCCCACCACACAGTCAGCGCAGTCACCGCGAAATTCCAATACAGCCAAGTCATTCTCCTCCAGCGACGAGGAGCGCAACTTTTCTACCGCCGGGTGTGTCTTCCCGTCAACAGTCTGAATTTCATACGGGGCTTTTCCCGCCCTCAGCACATGCTCGTTTGTCAGAACTGTATAAACAGAACCTTGCTTGCCAATCAGAATCCCCGAACCCAAATCCTCTTTTGATAGCACCTTAACTGTCATAGACTGATCCAGCTGGTTCAGCTGATTCACCGAGAGTTGAGTGGGGGACTGTTTGAAAAAAACAAGTACAGCCGGTGCCTGTGCCAGCAGCGGGATTGACACGCCGCAAATACAGGCAACCAGCGTCAGCAAGCGCCAATTTATGCCTGGTTTTGCCATAATTTTTTGACTTCTACGGAGGCTTTTACTATTGTAAGCCAAGGGACAGGCGAGACGCCTGTCCTACGTCCCAATATAAGGGACAAACCAGGTTCCTCAAAAAAACCTGGTTTCTCAAACCCTGAAAACTGAAGAATCAAATGGAAAGCTCACGCTCGCCTCACTCAACCGGCTTTATGTCCCCTGACTCAACCGGCGCAATCTTAAGGAATTCCTCAAGATTAACATAACTTTCGCCATTGTCATAAGTCGCCAGTTTGCCGCCGCTCAGCTGAATAGTTCTGCCGGCAGCAAGAGCGCGGAGATCCAGAAGCTTTTGCAACGCCTGGTGCCGGTCGGTTCCAGGGGGTAGAGTCAGCAACAAATTATTCTTATTGCAAGAATCGCCAGAATAACTAACCGCGCACAAAACCGGGTACTTGCTGACAGTTCCAGTTCCGATAGACTTCAGCGTGTCATTGTCGTAAAAGCGCTGGAATCTCGCAGAAACCTCCAGGCAGCGCCGCACAGGTTGCCAATCCGGAACCGAATAGGAAACCCACCGAATCATCGAGAGATTTCCCCTTGGCGTGCGCACGAACGTTGTGGGAGTGCTGTTGAGGACAGCGCAGAAGTATTTATTGTTTTGCGCCATGCTAGACTGATTCATGGCAGCAGTCGCGCCGAGGGCGAGGGCAAACCCTGTCAGAAGTGGGGCAAATAATTTGTTTTTCATGGTGATGCCATCATTTTTATATGCTAAACTGGTTTGAGATAAGAATTGCCACCGGCAGTAGGGGGCGGGTTGACAGATAATCTTTGCTCCCCACAGATATATAAGGTGAAACCGCCCCGACTGGGGTCAATCCGCCCCGACAAGCAACCCACAGATATCTGCCGGTTATCAAAGGGGGAAGCCCTGGCTACGTCTCGCTTGTAGGAGTAAACCAAGAAAGGGAGCCAATGTAGGGGCGGGGCTCACCCGAAAACTGTGCCACACAGCCCG
>CAZJNL010001318.1:0-1881 GCA_964546515.1 uncultured Oscillatoria sp. | reverse complement strand
CCCGGTTGCCCCGGTTGCGCCAGTCGCGCCCCCCCCTCCAGACACAGCTGCAACACCACCTGCACCGGCATAATGCCCCCGTGACAGTGGAACTCCACCACATCCTGGCGCGTGTAGGAGCGGGGAGCCTTCATAATCAGCAACAAAACTTCATCGACCGCCTGTTGGGTTTGGGGGTGGCGGATGCAGCCATAAAGGATGCGGTGACTTTCCCAAACTTGCCCCTTGCCGGCGGGGTGAAAAAGAATTTTGGCAATGTCCAGCGCCTTTGGTCCCGACACCCGCACGATACCGATGCTGCCTTGTTGCGGCGCGATTGCCGTTGCGATCGCCGCGATGGTTGTCCCTGGTGTAAATGTTTCGGACATCGTTCCCTCTGCGTCTATAAAATCTAATTTTCAGTCAGCTTTCGCCAAAAACCCTCCTATCTAAAAATAGCGACAATCGCCCGCAGCAGATGAAAAAACAGGGCTATAAATTGTCTATCCGGGGTGAAACGAGCGCAACGGGCGCGAAAATAATTACCAACCCTCAAAAAGTGTTTGATCTCTCCTCAATCAAGAAGTCCGCAGCAGTTAGGGCGCAGGTGCCGGTGAGCGTCGCAATCTGACCCCCGTACCCAAAGCCTTCTGCTGACCCATCCGTGTTGTAAAACATGTTACCGCTGCCGGTGCTGTAAACGATCGTCGCATTGCTGGTGGAAGCATCCGCATCAGTTAAGAGCAGTGGCTTGCCAAAAGCCGGCACGCTAAAACCGGAGATATCAGCGCTGGTGAGCGCGTAGAAATCCCACTCAGACGACGAGAATTTTGTCTGCCTTGTGCGGCGCTGAAATCTGCAATCACATCGACACCGCAGGATTTGAGGCAGTTTGAATCATTGCCCTCACAGCCTGCGTCGAGAGCATTATTGCCAGATGAACCGCTCTCGGATGTTGCTGTTGCAACTGTAATAGAATTGTTGAGCGCGTTGACGGTGGCGCTCACGAAGCTCCCCTGCAGGACTGAGTTCTCCAGATTCGCCCCCAGCGTCGGGCTGACATTCGAGTATACGGTGTCTGTGCCCGCACCGGCACCCGTCACTGAATTGGTCGTAAGCGTTGCGGCGTAGCTCTTGAGATCGCCGCGTGCGGAATGCGACGTCCAATGCCTGCATCCCCGATCGGGGTGCGATGGGGAATGATACCATCAATGGGGGCGCAGGCAATGACTACTTCTGCGGTGAAGTGCAAGCTTGCGCCACCGGCACCCCCTCCCGAGATCTCGGGCCCTAGGAGAGCCGGCGGGTTGGGCAACAATAGAAAGAGGGAGGGTGATTCGCGCCGAAGCGCAACACAATCGTCTGGATCTCCCGCAACACAACCGACCTGTAGCAGGCATAGGTGCCGCCGTGATTGGTAAGCTTTTAGATGGACGTTACCGCATTCTTGAAGTTCTGGGAGCTGGTGCCTTTGGACAAACTTATCTGGCAGAAGACATTCGCCGCCCTGGTGTGCCAAAATGTGTGGTCAAGCAATTGAGCCCGATCAGTAACGCTTCTCTATCCCTGCAAGCTGCCGGTCGGCTCTTTAAACGAGAGGCAGAAATCCTGGAGAAGCTGGGGAGACACGACAAAATTCCCCAACTTTTAGCTTATTTTGCCGAAGGGCAGCGATTTTATCTCGTTAAAGAATATACCCCAGGCCATCCCCTAACGGAAGAGATTGTCCCCGGTGCGCCCTTGGCAGAGGAGCAAGTGATCGGCATCTTGTGTGAGGTGCTGGAAATTCTGGTGTTCGTGCACGGCAATCAGGCGATTCACCGGGACATTAAACCGGCCAACTTAATCCGACGCCAGTCAGACGGGAAATTAGTGCTGATCGACTTTGGGTCTGTCAAAGAA
>CAZJNL010001317.1:0-1884 GCA_964546515.1 uncultured Oscillatoria sp. | reverse complement strand
GCGATTCAGATTGCCGGCTAATTTGCGCGTTTTTCCTCGTTCCGGGGCGGGTGATTGTACCACCGGCACTACTCTGGGTAACGCCTGAAACGAGGCGCAACCTCCCTCTGAGCAACGAATTCAGCGATATCTCACGGGTGTGGGGGGTTATACCCCTCATTAATTCGCTAACAGTCTCTTGGAAATCGCGGCTATACAAACAAAGTCCGCATACGCGGACTTTAGAGAAAGCAAGTGTGTATTCTAGCACTAGCCAAACTGATTAAGACATTGAGACTAGGGCGTTCGCCTTACCTGCGGATATATCTCGTCAGACAGGCATCTTGCCTGTCCCAATGTCCGGAAGTGCAAGCAAGATGCCTTGTTCTAAACTAAACTGACTGTCCAACCTACAACTTTACTTTACTGGCTGGTTCCACTTGCCCAGTAAAGAGCGCCGTTTTTATCGTATTGACACGGGTGGATACTGTGTGTAGTAGATACTGTTAGGAACATCACAGTCAATGCTTGTACCCACCTGCGATCCATTCTGGCGATACAGGGTGTAGCGGCTCTCCACCACCCAAGCACCCACAGCGGTTTGTGGCGTTACGTTGATGGGGATAGTGCGTTGCACAGACTGGGACTTGGTAGAGACCGACGTGCTACAGTAGCTGAAGCTCTGGCTGATTTTCATAGATCCTTTCAGAGCCGCAGTGAATCCGTATTCAACACCGATTTCAATGCCCGTCGTGCTGGTGAAGCTTTTGGACTCGGATTCCTCAAAGCCTTCAGTGAAGGAAATTGAAGGATTCTGCGCCGTGCTGGTGTTGTTATGGCTATGAAACACCAGTTTATACCGATCCTGGCGGAGCAATTTGTAAACAGGGGAGTCCTTGGCCTTTTGTGCGTCGGACAAGGAGGGATCTTTCACCGCAAAGAAAGGAAGCTTGAGCACACTGGTGAAGCTGTCATTCTCGTAAATCGAGGGCTTCTGATAGCTGTGGAGGATAGGTGCGGGGAGGGTGTTGGCGGTATTCTCAACCTGGAGACGGAGCTTCAAAACATGGAGGCAGGGATGGCCGACGGGCTGGGTGTGGGAGTCCACCCCCCAGAACGTGCCGGTAGCCACATAGCCCTCTCCCTCGCTGGGGGAGGTGGGAGCGATCATATCCCAACAGGCGAAATCTTTCTCCGCACCGGAGCCTTTGTCATTCCAGATCAAGCCCCCAGGCGAAGCATCCCCCGTTAGATCCACACGGACACAGACCACTTCGTTCAGACTGGGCTTATTGTAGCCCTCGGTTACTACAAGCCCCATAGCTACATAGCCTTGAGGAGGTATCGGTTTCCACATAGCACCATCTTTATCGGCTCCGGAGCCAGTATCTTTCCATACCAGTTCATAGTCAACAGGTTCCTTGAGAGCATCCGCATTGCGGGCCTTCACAACAATCATCACTGCACCTGTAGGGCTGTCGTAGTTGCCCTGTGCATAGTGCCCCAGGGCTCGAAATCCACTGGGAACGACGGGACGGTAGAAGGAGCCATCCCGGGAAGCGCCACTTCCTCGGTCGTTCCACACCAGGTTGAAACTGGTTGCGAAGTCAATTTCGAGAGCGTCATTCACGATCATACTTGCCATGATACAAGTCCTTTTTATTGATTCTTCAGGTCGTTTTAGGAACCCTACATCTCTAAGACGAGAGCAGATCGCAATTTCTGAATTTTTCGAGTTAGAGGCTGTTTTTCCCCTAACTCGTCGCACCTCACCTAACCTGCCTCAAGCGCGATACCCCTTTCTAAACCAAGCTTTCATCCGTTTCAGTGCCCCCTCAACTTCCCTGCGAGTCGGGTAGAGCAACTGCTGACTCAAACCACTTCGATACGCCTCGATCGCCCCCA
>CAZJNL010001316.1:0-1890 GCA_964546515.1 uncultured Oscillatoria sp. | reverse complement strand
TCCCCCTCTCCCTTGTAGGCGTTGGGTGCGCTTGGTGAGGGTGAAAATCTTTGCAAAAATGGCACGCTCCCGCCGGTTGAGTTGAAGTAAAGCAGTATCTTAGCAATAGGATTTTGATAAACAAGTATCCCACGCTCCAGAATTGCTTGCACCCTGCGAGACTCTTTTCAACACCCCCCGAGGGCGTCAGGACACCCGCCCAGTGGGCCACCCAGAGGCCCGTGGGGAAGATGTCACAAACCCAAACGCCTCTAACCCCGCCTCCTGCGGCATCGCTTTCGCTTTTCTTAATAAAGTGTAACAATAGGTAGAACAGTCTCATCAACAAGGAGTTCCCATGAGCGAGAAAAACTATTCTTGGAAGGGCAGTCCGAATGCGGGACTGGTGCTCACCGTCCTGGCGGGGTTGGGTGCCCTAGCCGTCCTGATCCTGGGCTTCACCGGCTAGGGGTGAGGTTTTAGGGGTGAGGGGTTAGGGTAAGGTGTGGGGTATCAGCCCTTTCCCTGAACCCTGAAACCCTGAAACCTCTCCCCCCTCCCCCCGTCACAGGCGATCGGCATCACCGTGTCCAGAAAAAAAATCACATGTGGCCAAAGCCTGCCATCACCTAACGAGCGCAAGCAATGCCGCATAGTAAGAGTGTCGAGTTAAAGCAACCCCGATGCAAGCCAGCTTACCCTTAACAGTCGAACAAGTGATTTGCCAGATATTTACCCTCCGCCGCATCTCTCGCATGGACCAGCATCTGCTGATGACGGTCTTGCTATCCAAAGATTCAATCAGCCCCGAAGAAGAGACCCTTGTTATAAAAGTGTTTGATTTTCTCTAAAGAGGATTGCTGAAAGTCGTGGATTTAAACTGGGCGTATCCCCTCTCTCTTCAATCCATAAAAACTCTTTTTATAAAAAGAAGCCGGACAGGCATAATGTTACCTAACCTGAAAGCAAAAGTTTTAAATAGCGCCCAACTTTATGCTGGCAAATGTTTTTGGGCTGCCCTACCTCACTGTACGCTACTACATGCCTTGCCGCGAGAGAAAACGCCGCCTCGGCTTCAGGTTTAGGTTTCACTCGCTGACAGGTATTTAAAAAAACAGGAAACCCGAATCGTAATTTTTGGAAAATGGCTTGAATAGCCTTTCATAATTATTCGGGTCTTTCCAAGAATAAAAAGCTCCTAACAAAATAGCTGTTCCCAGCATAATCAAACCCAGACAAGAAGATATAGCCCACAGACTTATCAAAATCATATGAGAGATTGCCAAAAAGTTATTGCTATACTTTGCGGCCATAAAATTGAACCCTTTAGACGATTTGTGTGAATTGCTTTGGGAGTGCAACTAATTTGTAGTTATCCAGAAATTATGTCTGACTCGCATCTCTCTAAAGAGAGAGACTTTATTATTCTATAAAATCACATTAGGAATCAGGATTGATGCCAATTTGCCCGACCGGCAAGCATTAAACCCCGCTCCCCCTCTCCGACTGGAGCCTCGGTCAGGTGGACGTCTTTAGTCAGCCGACTGTCGGGGATTTCCCGCCCAAACCGGCGCTTGCGCTCAAGGCACTAAAGCACTCGATATTTCCCTGTTGTGCTGCCAGTACCCCAGTCATCTTCACGAGTGCCGCCAAGCTCATGGCTGGATAGCAAGGCAGGTAGACGAGGCGCTCAAAAACTTGGCGAGTCATGGTGGCAGCCAGATCCGGCTCACCGTAGGGGGCGTCTGCCACGCACATGCTGCTGCCAGAGGTGGCGTCAAAACCGGCAGCGGCGAGGGCGGCAATCAGGGCTTGCCGGTTTTCAGCCAGCACCGGCACAACCCAGTGGGAGCAGTACGGAGCCGCAGATCCCGGCACAGTGTTTCAATCCCGTTTCCGGGATTCAGCTGG
>CAZJNL010001315.1:0-1891 GCA_964546515.1 uncultured Oscillatoria sp. | reverse complement strand
TCCCGATGTCCCAGGGCGGAAAAGTTTCAGCCACCGGCAGCCATTCGGAGAAAAGCGCTTCATTTTAAAGCAACTCAGGCAAAATCCCCGAAACCTCTGCCAATGAGGTCTAAAGCAGAAGATTACATTTCTTTAAGGGGAACGGACACCAATTTGGAAGTAAATTTGCCAGAATACATGCCAGCATTGACGAAATGGCGCACTTCCAATTCAACCCTTGATAGCAACAGAGTAGAGGTTAGACACTGATGCAGCCCCTGGACAATCGACCGGACAGCCCGGAAGCTGGCGATCCTCAAGCCGTGGAGAAGGCTTTGAGGGCGGTGACTCAGGATCTGAGGCATTTACAGCAAGATTTAGTCGTCAAGTTTTCTGAGGACTTCACCAGGCTTTTGTCTGAAACATCCCGCCTGAGTGAGGAAATCGACAAGCTGCTCATCCAGCAGCAGCAGCAGCAGCAATTGCAGAAGCTGCAATCCCTGTCCCAGGAGCAAAAGGCCCAGCAGCAACAGCTGGTTGAGCAGTTGGAATCTCTTTCCCAGCAGCAAAAGGCTCAGCAGGAACAGCTGACTGCCCAACTGGCTGACTTGGTGGCGGCGCAAGTGCAAGAGCGATTGACGAAACGGATCGATGAGCTGGCAGCCGCCGCTCGTCAGTCTGCTAGCGCCGCTGCGGATGCCCGACTGGCACCGGCATCCAATGCCGGTCGCGACAGAAGGGGTGCTGGGGTGTTCCTGGCATCTATGGACGGCACGCTGATGGCCAACTACGAGGCGGTGCGAGAGGAACTCGACGGCTGTCAAAACAAGCTCGCCGAACAGCTGAAGCGCCTCAACAGTCTGCAGCAGCAAGGTGAGGTGGTTTTGGAGGCGCTGGTCAACCGTCTGATTGAACAGCTGCAACAGGAAGGAAACCCCGTCCAAACTGCGGCTGAGCTGTCACAGGAGGATTTAGAGCGCATATTGCAGGGCAGCCAGCCGCCTCTGCTTGGCCCGCAGTTGAACTCTGGTAAAACAACTGTGCTCGCTCCCTCCTTGAAGCCGGTACCAGCACCTGTCCCGCCGGTGCCTCTGGCACCCGCTGACCGGCAGGTTGTGCCAAAGGCACCGGCACCGGCACCGGCAGCGCCACCGGCAGCTGCGCCCAAACCGGCATCCCTGGTTCAGGTGGGTTTGGTGCTGGCTCTAGTTTCTTCGGTGCTGCTGTCGCTGTTTAATGTTTCCCTGAAGATTATCCTCAAGGCTAAGGCTCCCCGGATGATTTTTGGGGTCTGGCAGCTGGAAGGATTTATCTCGCCCGGATTCGGGAATTCGCTTTTGATTCTGCTGCTGCGGACAGTGGTGGTGATTGCGGTGATGCCAATTCTGGCTACTTTCCTGTATCCGCAAGTGTGGCAAGACCTGAACCGGTTTTTCAAGTCTCGCGATCCTGACCAGTGGCTGAAGGTGGTGGGCAGCGGTTTCTTTCTGTTCCTGTCGCAGGTGCTGATTTATATTGCGATTGGGAATATTCCCACCGGCATTGCGATCACGATATTCTTTATTTATCCGATTGTGACGGTGCTGGCGTCTTGGTGGCTGTTTGCGGATCGCCCTTCGATTGTCCGGATTGCGGCGATGGGTGTGATTACTGGAGGCGGTGTTTTGGCGCTGCCGGCAGGGGGTGCCCAAGGCAATCTCCAGTTGGGCGTTGCTGCTGCAGTCGGGGCAGGTATCGCTTTCGCCGGCTATGTGCTGACGGCGCAGCTGGGGCAGAAAAAGCTGCACCCGATTCCTTTTACTCTGGTTGGGTTCCTATCGATTTTGGTGTTTTGCACCGTCAGTTTGCTGATTCCTTTACCAAAGGGAATGGCAGTGGATTTCAATTGGAGTTTGTGGCCCAATCTGGTGAT
>CAZJNL010001314.1:0-1896 GCA_964546515.1 uncultured Oscillatoria sp. | reverse complement strand
ACCTTCTCGCGCTCCACCTCAAAATTCCCCCCCCGAGTCGTCAGGCGGAAAATTTCATCATCCGTCGCTTCCAACCCGTGCGCAGTCAGCGGCAGCAAGGTTTGAACCACCGGCCTCGAACTGATCAGCGACACAAACTTAGTGTACACCAGCTCAACCCGGTCAACCGTTTCCGACAGGAACAGCGACAGCAATTCATCCGCAATTTGCGAAGCTTCCGCCGCCGTCGGAATCTGCTCCAGCCCCGTATAAGTAGCGTCAATCGGCTGGTTGCGGCGCTGGAAATACTGGATAGCCTTGCGCCCCACCAGCACATACTTATAATCCAACCCTTCCGCCTTCAGCTCCTTAGCCCGAGATTCAGCCCGCTTGATGATATTCGTATTGTAGCCGCCGCACAGACCCCGGTCGCCCGAAATCACCAGCAACCCGACAGAGCGAACTTCCCGCTGTTTCAGCAAAGGCAAGTCAGCATCTTCAAACCGCAACCGAGCTTGCAAACCGTACAGCACTTGCGCCAAACGGTCAGCAAAAGGGCGAGTGGCAATCACCTGCTCTTGGGCGCGGCGCACCTTAGCCGCCGCCACCAAGCGCATCGCTTCCGTGATTTTCTTCGTGTTTTTGACCGACTGAATACGGTCGCGAATCGCTTTTAAATTAGCCATAATTTTGCCAATTCTCAGTTATCACTTGTCCCCACAATTAGCGAACCGCAGGACACAGATAAACGCAGATCCCATCACATTCATCTGCGTCTATTGCGGCTCTCATTTGAATGAATTAGGCCCCAGAAACCCGGTTTCTTTAAGAAACCGGGTTTCTCAGCACCTCACTAATATGAGAAACGCTCTATCTGCGTTTATCTGCGTTAAGAAAGCGGTTGCAAAATTACGCCGCTGCCTTAAAGGTCTGCTTGTATTCAGCCACCGCTTCCTTCAGCAGCTTTTCCGCCTCATCAGTCAGCTGCTTCTCTTTCTGGACAATCTCGCCGTACTTCGGCTTGCTGGTGCGCAAATATTCTCGAAGCCCCTTCGTAAAGGTAGCCACCTTGTTGACTTCGATGTCATCCAGCAGCCCGTTAATACCGGCATAGATAATCGCCACTTGCTCGTTCAGCGGCAGAGGAGAATATTGCTGCTGCTTCAGCAGTTCCCGCAAGCGCTGACCCCGCGCCAGCTGGTTCTGAGTCGCCTGATCCAAATCGGAGGCGAACTGCGCAAAAGCTGCCAGTTCCTCAAACTGCGCCAGTTCCAGCTTAATCTTACCGGCCACCTTCTTCATGGCCTTGGTTTGAGCGGCGGAACCCACCCGGGACACGGAAATACCGGGGTTCACCGCCGGACGCAGACCGGAGTTAAACAAGCTAGAAGACAAGAAAATCTGGCCGTCCGTAATCGAAATCACGTTCGTCGGGATGTACGCAGACACGTCACCGGCTTGGGTTTCGATAATCGGCAGTGCCGTCATGCTGCCTTCGCCCAGTTCGTTGCTCAGCTTAGCAGCGCGTTCCAGCAAGCGGGAGTGCAGGTAGAACACGTCCCCCGGATACGCTTCCCGTCCGGGCGGGCGGCGCAGCAGCAGCGACATCTGGCGGTAAGCTTGGGCTTGCTTGGAAAGGTCATCGTAGATCACCAGGGTGTGCTTGCCGTTATACATGAAGTATTCGGCCATGCTCGCGCCGGTGTAAGGAGCCAGGTATTGCAAAGTTGCCGGGTCACTTGCGTTGGCTGCCACAACGATGGTATAATCCATCGCTCCTTTTTCTTGGAGCACGTTGACCACATTCGCCACCGTGGAGGCTTTTTGGCCGATGGCGACGTAAACGCAGATCACGTTCTCGCCTTTCTGGTTGATGATCGTGTCAACAGCGATGGCAGTTTTGCCGGTTTGCCGGTC
>CAZJNL010001313.1:0-1897 GCA_964546515.1 uncultured Oscillatoria sp. | reverse complement strand
GTGAAATATCTCTTTACCCGATAGTGGAAACCCAGCAAGAAAATCAAGTCTGCCGGCGCGTCATCGCCCCAGCGTTTCTGGAAGCGCCGGTGGTGGCAGAAATTGAGGGAATCGCGCGGACTCTGCTAGAAAGTTCGCAAGCGGTGGGGCTGTTTGGCATCGAGCTCTTTCTCTCCGGCACCGGAAAAGTGCTGGTGAATGAAATTGCCCCCCGCACGCACAATTCTGGGCATTTCACTCTGGATGCCTGTTTTACCTCACAATTTGAACAGCACTTGCGAGCAGTTTGCGATTTACCCTTGGGCAACCCAGCCCTCACCTGTGCCGGTGCTGTGATGGTGAATCTGCTCGGTTTTGAGAATTCGCGGGATGAGTATGTTGCTAAACGGCAGCAGCTGGCTGAGATTGCCGGTGCTCGCGTGCACTGGTACGGCAAGAGCGAATCCCGTATCGGGCGCAAACTGGGGCACGTTACGGTTTTGCTAGACGCTCCAGAAAGCTGGTTGCGGCAAGAAGCTTTAGCGACTGCCGGCACCGTTGAATCGATTTGGTACGGTTGAGTTTTACCGTCAGGGTTAAACTAGAGGGGAAGCAAAAGCAAATTCCCCTCAAATAAGTCGGCGATCCAGCGATTGTCTCCGCCCGCAACCTGATTCCTAAATGGACTCCCCAAACCTGACGGATGGATGATGCTGTTGGCCAATCCGTGAAGGGCAACACCCCACATTGGCCCACTCCCACGCCCCTTACATCATCTCCGGTCAATTGCCTATATTAATTTTTCTATCCCTCTGACTCTTTCTTCGTTCAACCTTCAGGCGCGTACTTGGCGTCTTGGCGGTTCATTATTAATGGGGATTGACCCCATATCAATGAGCCAACAGTCTCATAAAACTGGCGCGACCACAGATAGGTCAAAACGCTGCCCATCCAAACTGATCCTGAGGAGATTTCGAGCGCTGACTTTTTGTTGGGGGTGTCTCGCCCCTCTTGCCAAACCAAGAATTATCTGAGAATCTTAAAGCTGATAACTCATTTGGCGAGAGATATGTTAAATCTCCTTAAAAAAGCAGTGCTTGTAGCTGCGGGAACCGGCTTCTCGATTTTGGGGCTGATAGGTATCCTTCTCCCCTTGATTCCTGGAACTCCGTTTCTTTTAATAGCAGGAGTCTGCTTTTATAAGGCATTCTCAAGTTAAGGCCAACAGCTGAAAATGGCCGGTGAGTTCAAGTTTTGTTGAATTCCCGTAAGAGCTTTCAGTCAGGGCACTGGGCTTCGGGCATCGGGCTTACGCAATGCGAGCGTGCGTTAGCGTTGCCGCTCCGCAGGAACAGCGTGCCCAAAACAAGGGAGCCGGTGAAAAAGCCTTGCCAGGTGAAAAATTACCTATTGACAGCGGCGGCTTTTTATGCTATTTAACCTGGCGGGCATTCCTGTGCCAATTGCCCGACGACCTCCACTGGCGTGCCGGTGCCAAGGGAGTGAAAACACCCCTGTGCGGAGTCGCGCGGGTGCTTCTTTGATTCGCCCAAAGGATTCGCCCAAACCGTTTTCGCCGGCGCTGTATTGTAATGTCTTCCGTTCGGGGCGTAAACAGTGTAAATACCTAATTAAAGCAAGTATAACACAGATTCCAGCAACTCTCAAGACAATTGAAGAATTTGCCTGCCTGGGGAAAAATCGCGCCGCACCCCCTAGTCAGAAGCTGGCAGATAGACTACAATAGAGAAGGTTGCACTGCGGCGTTGGTGACTGCCAATAATGTTTTATGATCTATGTCTTCTAAAAAAAGGGAGCTTAGCGTTCTAGCAGCAGTAGACCGGCCATGTAGCCGGAAACTTTAAGCTAGACAAAGAGTGCCCACCTGGAGTATCCAGGTCAAAAACTGAGGTAAGAC
>CAZJNL010001312.1:0-1897 GCA_964546515.1 uncultured Oscillatoria sp. | reverse complement strand
CTCCTAACCCCTAACCCCTAAATAGGTTGGTGCAGCCAGCCCAGTCGGTACGGTAGTCGGTTGCTCAGCCGGTGCTGTGCCGGGCTGTCGTGCCGGCGATCTACCGGGCCGTCGTGCCGGCGATTTACCGGGCTGAGAAAGCAGGTGCGGTGCCGGGCTGCCCTGCCTGTGCTGTAGCGGGCTGCCCGGATGCGGGTTGGGGTGTGCCAAACCCCAGTAGAGTTTTAGAGGTGGGATAGTATTTTGCCCACCGCTCGGCAGCAGGCCAGCTTCGCCACTGGTTGCGACTCACTTCTAGGGAAAGAATGGGTGCAACTGCACCCTTATTTTCAGCAAGAACAACGATCGAAACTTCGCTGACCAAAATGTCTCTGTCAAAGCTCCGCTGAACCGCTGCCCTAGCCACTGTTTCGGCTCGGCGAAGCAGGGTTTCGTAGCTTTCAGCCGGTTCACTTTCGAGGGAAATGTCAGCGCGAGCGGTATAGGCTCGGGCAATCTGGGGGGCGAGCGAGCTTTCCAGCAACCAGACCCCTGTCCCCAATCCCAGCACAGCCGCTAAACTGACCGACGCTCCGAGCAGGCGTGCCAAGCTGACTGTACGCTGTGAGAGGGTAGCACACAGGCTAAACGTCTCATACTTGAGTGCCGGCGGAGGGTGGGATTCACTGTGAGTGCACTGGCACATAGTTGCTCAACTCCTGACAAGAAAATAGCAGGGGAGCGGGGGGGCTGGTGGGGCAATAGGAGCAAAGGGAAAGATTTTCAGCCCAAGTTGCCTGCCCCTGCGTGTAATTTTCTGACCTTATAGTAGAAGCATCTTAGCTCGCACCGGCAGCGCTTGCGCTCCCGTCACGCACCCCTTTGTGGGCCATTCACAGGTAGCTCGACGGTAAAGCAGGTCAAACCGGCTTCACTGCTCACCTGTATCGTGCCTCCCAAGCGTTCTGTGAGTTTCTGCAGCACCGCCAGTCCCAGTCCAGTCCCGCCCTGCTGCCACTGGTCGGCTTTGGGAATGCGGTAAAACTTTCTAAAAATTTGCGTAAACTCTTCTCCCGTAATTTCCACTCCGGAATTGGTCACGATCAATTGCAGGCGGTCGCCGGCGGTGCGGACTTTCACGGTAATTTGTTCGCCAGAGGGCGTGTACTTGCAGGCATTGGTGAGCAATTCTCTGAGGATGCGCCCCAGAAGCAAGGGGTCGCCGACCAAGGGAGGCAGGCCGGCAGGCATGTCCAGCGCGAGAGCTTGTTGCTGTCTTTGAGCTTGCCCAAGAAAGTTCCGCACGATTTCGGGTATAACTCGCTGCAGGTCGATGATGGCCGGTGCCCAGGGGTGAGAGCCAGCATCGAGCTGCTGCAACTCCAGCAAGTCTTCGATCAGGCGGATCTCTCGCTCGCACTCGTTGCGGACAATCTGGAAGTAGCGAGCCACTTTGCTGCGCTGCGCCTCCGGCTTAGCCAAGTCGGCGAAAAACTCTCTGTCCTGATTGAGAGCGATTGCCAGCATTTGGATCGCCATTTTCATATTTGCTAACGGCGTCCGCAATTCGTGGGGAACTGTACTCAAGAAGTCTTCTTGGAGGCGAGCTAGTTTGTCCAGTTCTGCCTTGTGGGTGTGCCGCACACGCGCCAGACGGGCTTGACGAATTCCGATGGCGCAATGAGAAGCCACCTGCCGCACCAGCCGGATCTCTTGCTCGTTAAAGGCATCCTCTGGCGGCTTGACTAGCCACAGGTCGCCTAGAGCCTCTTGAGAGTGGAAAATGGGACAGACTAAGATGGCTCCCGCACCCAAGCTTTTGTTGGGGCCGGTCTGGCAAAACTGAAAATCCTGGCAGAGCAGCAGCTGGCGGTACACTTCAGGAGAGGAAGCCATGAGCAGCGGAAGCCCCTGTGAG
>CAZJNL010001311.1:0-1899 GCA_964546515.1 uncultured Oscillatoria sp. | reverse complement strand
GCACCTCCGCCAAATCCCACAGGTGGACATGACCGCGCTTGAGCGGAACGCCCAGAATATTCGCCGCCGCCACCGCATCCGCAATCGCGTAGTTTATCCCCACCCCACCCACCGGCGACATGACGTGAGCCGCATCCCCAATCAGCAGCAATCCCGGTTTGTACCACCGCTCCAGCCGGCTCGACTCCACCGAAAGAAAGGCAATTTGACTCCAGTCCTCCAGCTCGCCCAACCTGTCCGCAAATTGCGGAGCCAACTGGGCGACAGACTCTCGCAGGTTTTCTATCCCGGCGTTGCGCAATTCCTGGTAGCCGCCCTTGAGGATAATGTAGCCCAGCTGCCAGTAATCGAGCCGGTCGATGATCGCCAGCATGTGGCCCTCACCGATGCGCCCCCCTATGCCGGCAGCTTCTGCGTCTCCTGGTTTGCGGGAAAGGCGGAACCACAGCACGTCCATCGGCGGCGAAGTCTTCACCGGCTCGAAACCCGCCAGCTGGCGCAGCTTCGAGAAGCGCCCGTCCGCCGCAACCGTCAGCTGGGCCCGCACTTCGTGCCATCCCCCCTGCCCCCGGTAGCGCACGCCCCGGACTGTCCCATCTTCCTCGACGAGTTCCCCCACGTTGCGGAAGTCAGCAGCTGAAAGTTGGGATATTTTTGCGCCTCGCCGGTGATGAAGTCCAGAAACCGGACTTGGGGGAGAACCGTGATGTAGGGAAGGTTCTTCAGCCGGCGGAAGTCAGCGACAGTCACAGACTCGCTGCCGGCGGTTAGAGTCAGGTGGCGCATCTTGGTGTGGGGTATCTGCAGCAGCCGGTCGGCCAAACCGAGTTCGTCCATTATCTCCATCACCGATGCGTGGATGGTGTCGCCCCGAAAATCGCGGTCAAAGTCCTTGTGCGTCTCCAGTAGGATCACCGGCACCCCAATTCTTGCCAGCAGCAGCGACAGCACCGCGCCGGCGGGCCCACCCCCGACCACGCAGCACGCTGTTTGCTGGGTGTCCAGGATTTCGCCCTCCGTGTGCCGGTTGGGCCGTTGGGGAGTCCTGTATCATAGTCAGACCGTCAAACTCAATACTTCCATTACAGCGGATTTGTCTTGCTGCAGGCGGACGCCTGCTTGTTGGAACCGCTTTCCTGTGACCGGCGTCACCGAGCGAGAGAGATCCCGCTCACCAGCCGCAATGACTTCCGATCGCCCGCTGGTTTCGGAATTATCACAGTGCTTTCAGGAATGGAATCACCAACACCTCCAGGAAAACACGCGATATTAAATACATAGAGTTCAGCCAGTAAAAGTCATGCCTCCAGTAAACCTCCTCCCCACCGCCCTCTCCGACCTCTTCGCTCAAGCCACCACCTCGGGTCGCATCACTCTCGCAGATCGCTACGGACTGCTCGCCGCCATGTTTGACGAATCCCTCAGCGACGAAGAAAGATTTTCCATCGACCGGCTGCTTCGCTCCGTGTGCCGGGGTCGCGTTAAGATTGTCGATGAACTGTCTGCAGTTATGTAAGTGTTGACTCACTGCCAGTCTTTCAGGTATAATCCCGCCGCACCTTTCTGATGACCGCGCTATCGAAAACCGCAACAATCCCACCCTAGCAGGTTTCCTCAGACTCTACGTTTACAGCAATGCAAACACAGCAGTTAATCCCACAACATTTTGACCCCGCTCTCAAAATAACCGGCATCCCTCACACCTTCAATTTGGCATCCCAGAATTCGCCGGTCATCACCTTTCATTTTAATCTATCCTGCCTGTAGATTTCTCTGCGATCGCAACAAATCAGCAGAATGTTCCCAGATAACTGCAAAACAAGTCATCCAGCCAAGCCACCATAAATTTCCCCTCCTTTAGGAATCTCAAGAAACCAGGTTTCTTAAAGAAACCTGGTT
>CAZJNL010001310.1:0-1900 GCA_964546515.1 uncultured Oscillatoria sp. | reverse complement strand
CGGGGGCAATGGTGGCGATGCCAATTGCAATGACGGTGGCAACCCGCACGCCGGCCAGGATAACGCCGGTTGCCAGGGGAATTTCCACCTGAACTAACAGCTGCCAATCGGTCATTCCCATGCCGCGACCGGCTTCGCGAATGGCTGGGTCAACGCCGATAATGCCGGTGTAGGTATTGCGAATAATCGGCAGCAGCGAATATAATGTCAGGGCGACAATTGCTGGGGTATTGCCAATTCCGCCCAGCAGCGGTACGGAAATTAGAAAGCCGAACAGCGCCAAACTGGGAACCGTCTGGACTGTGTTGGCAAAGCCGAGTACCGGCTTGCTGAGTGAGGGTTTGCGGGTGATTAGAATGCCCAGAGGGATGCCGGCGAGAATGGCGATGCCGGTGGAAATCGCCACCAGGATTAAGTGTTCGCCGGTGCGCGTCAGGATTTCTGGGCCATATCGAATTAAGTAAAAATCGTAGCTCACAGTACGTCGCTCGCTTGTTCGATCGAGCGCAGGCATTGCAGGAAAGCTTGCGCCTCTGGATGTTGCGATCGCAGGAATTCTGACGGCGTCTCCAAGGCAACCATTCGCCCTTCGTGCATCAAGCCAATTCTCGATGCCAGAAGGAAGGCTTCTTGAATGTCGTGGGTGACAAAAATCACCGTTTTACCTAATTCCTGTTGCAACCGGCGGAACTCATGTTGAATCTCCAATCGCGTAATCGGGTCAAGTGCGCCAAACGGTTCATCCATCAGCAGCACCGGCGGGTCAGCTGCTAGTGCGCGTGCGACGCCGACGCGCTGGCGCTGACCGCCTGACAGCTGGTGCGGATAGCGTCCGGCGAATTGCTCTGGATCTAAGCCTACCAGATTCAGGAGATCGCAAACGCGGGTTTTAATTTGTTTGGGTTTCCAGCTTTCCAAGGCGGGTACTAAGCCCACATTGCGCTCAACGGTGAAGTGGGGGAACAAGCCGGTTTCTTGGATGACATAACCAATGCGCCGGCGCAGCACGATGGGGTTCCACTCCGTTGTGGGTTTCCCCCCCACCAGCACTTGACCGGCGGTTGGTGCGTGCAGCCGGTTGATCAGTTTCATGGTTGTCGTTTTGCCGCTGCCGCTGCGTCCCAGCAGCACCAGCGCTTCTCCCTGGCGGACGGCGAAATTCAAATCCGACACCAGATTCCGGTTGTTGACGCGATAGCTGGCATCGCGGAATTCAACTGCTATTTCGTTATCCTCTGGCATGGGTTCCTCTCAGTGGGTGCCGGCAGTCTATCATTATCATATAATTTCGCTCCAAAAGATAATATGCCCTTGGCCGGCAAGACTTGACTGGAGACGCGAAGATATGTATGATGGTAGTGGGAGAGGATATCTGTTTATTTTAGGATAAGATAAGATGAAAACCATTGCAACAACTGCCACCGTACTCCCTGGGGGAAAAGTTACTGTGCAGCTGCCGGCAGACATTCCACCGGGCGAACACCAGATAGTGCTGGTGATTGATGAGCAGCCAGTCAGTGAGAAGCCGGTGGCCAAGAAAGAGCGCCCACCCTTAAACTTCCCGGTGGACAGTTATGGTTCTTGGCCAGCTGACCTTTCCTTGAGACGTGAGGATATGTATGGTGACTCCGGACGATAGCGCTGTATTTCTGGACACGAATATTCTGGTTTACGCGAATGTTGCCGAGTCTCCTCTTAACCCAGTGGCGCTACAGGCAATTCAAAGCCGTTATGATGCCGGTGTGGAATTGTGGGTGAGCCGGCAAGTGTTGCGGGAATATTTGGCGACTCTCAGCCGCCCACAGGCATTCGCCGCTCCCCAGCCTGTTGCAACTTTAATTGCACGGGTGCGCTTTTTCCAAACCCAATTTCGGGTAGCGGAAGATAGCCAGGAGGTGAC
>CAZJNL010001309.1:0-1900 GCA_964546515.1 uncultured Oscillatoria sp. | reverse complement strand
TCCATTTTAGCACTAAACCATCCCAAATGGGTGAATGGTTCCTGTTTGTAGCCGACCATTGAATCGAGAGTGCTGGCTGCCTTGTATGCTAAAGCGATGGGAACGCTTCCCACAGCCGGCACGAGCAACCCGAGGATGGCATAAAATAAGGGCCCCGTAACGCCATCGACGGCATTTTCACTGACAGTTTCCAAGACAGCGCGGAGGATTTCTGACTCGGAGAGATTTTCTGTGTCTCGCCCCACATAAAGGCTCAACCGGCCTTTCGCCGCCGGCACATCGCCCGCCTCTAGGGGTTGCAAAACGTCCTCAGCGGCTGCTCTCAAACTGCGACCGGCAAAACAGCAAGCGAGGATCACACTTTCTGCAGCGACGCCTAACACAGGAGAAAGCCGGTAGGAAACAGCAGCGATTAACCAGCCGGCTGCGCCCGAAACAGCGAGCAGTCCAACTGCGAGGACAGCACCGGCTAACCGTCGCTCTTGAGGGGAATTACACGTTTTAAATATAAGCTGCGTGCAGAGATTAATCGCCCACCCCATGACCCGCACCGGATGTGGCCACCCCCAGGGGTCGCCGACAAGATAATCCAGGAAAGCAGCCAGCAGCAAAACGGTATGGGCAATTGGGAATTGGGCGCTGGGCATCATCGCATTGGGGAGTGGTAATTTGGGCCGGGATTGGGGGATTTGGGGATTGTCACCCCAGATTGCCGGTGAGCTATTCTCGCGGGCGCGATTAGGGATTAGGGATTGTATCATGTTTTGCCAATTGCCCGGAATTATTTCTCCCCCGCCCCTGCAACGGCATATTGCGGTAAAATCAGCGGACAAGATTAGGACTTACGCACGCTTGAGTCTCACTCCCTTCGATCCCCCCTAGCCCCCCTTAAAAAGGGGGGGAAGAATATTAGCCCCCCTTTTAAGGGGGGTTGGGGGGATCTAAAACCGGCAGTGCGTGCGTCCGTCCTAAAAATATTAGTCCAGCGCCCGCAGCTGTTCTATGCTTTGCTCCCAGTTCGCCCCGTCGAAGGGCGTGATGCGAAATAGGGAAAGCAGATCCCCATCGAGACAGCGCACATTGACTGAGTACCCTTGTGGATGGGAGCGGGGGCGATAAAAAGCGTGAATGCCGCAGATGCGGCAAAACGTGTGCTTGGCAGTGCCGGTGTTGAAGGTGTAAGTTGTCAAAACATCTTCGCCCTGCAGCAGCGTAAAGCGCTCTGCCGGCACGATTAAGTGTAAAAAGCCCTTTTTTGTGCAGATAGAGCAGTTGCACTCAATCGCCTCGTACCGGTCAACAATCACCCGGAAGCGAACTGCGCCGCAGTGACAGCCGCCTGAACAGGTTACAGGTTCATCCACTGTTGCCATCTGGTGCTGGGGAAATTATATACTCCTTATTTATATAACAAAGCTAGATTCTTCTCCTTGGGCTGCGATCCTGCTGCGGGCGTCGTAGTAGAGGTCTTCCAGGGAAATGCTGTACAGCGCTTCCTTGAGCTTTTGGTGCAGCCGGTTCCACAGGGTAAACGTCACCCAGTCCCCAGCTTGCTCGGTGTCGGGAGCGTACCCAGCCAGGGGTTCAATGGTTTCGCCCACAGCTTCCAGTATTTGTCCGAGGGAAATTTGTGCCGGCGGTTTTGCCAGCTGGTAGCCGCCAGAAGCGCCGCGAACCGACTGGACTAAACCGGCACGGCGCATTTCAATCAGCAGTTTTTCCAGGTAGGGTGCCGGTAAGTCTTGGCGCAGCGCAATCGCTCTCACCGGCGCAGGGCCATACTCAGGCTGCATACTTAAATCCAGCAGCGCCTTAACGCTGTAGTGTCCGCGAGTGGTTAGCTTCATGCCGGCAGTCAATCTAGGAATTCAAACTCACCAGTTACAGCATAAGTGAGTTT
>CAZJNL010001308.1:0-1900 GCA_964546515.1 uncultured Oscillatoria sp. | reverse complement strand
CGTCATTAAAAGCTGAAAGCAATTGCGTTTGGTGATTGCTCAGTTTAGTAGAAACCGAATTTTTCCATACCGCTGTTTGATTCTTAAGTCGTTTTTCCAGGTGACGCTATTGGGTTTTGCCTAAAATTTATCCGGGGTTAAAATTATGCAATTGTTTACAAAAAGGTCTTCAATTTAGTGGGTAATTTATTTTTCAAAAAAGCCGATAAATAGAGGGCAATTATCAATACTTTTAATCTCTTCAAGGAGGCTCGATAGCAGATTATGGAGAGAAGGAATTGTTCCCTAAAAATATCTATCTGCGCTCTCAACTATTACTCATTTAAATGACTCTCCAAAATATCGTTTGACGGGAATATAATCCAAACAATGGGGTGCGATTGTCCAGCTGCGGTTGCTCGACGTTTACCGGAGTGCCGATCGCGGTGAACTGCAAGAGGTTATCTCCTTGAGGGCCTCAACTCGCAAGGCTAGTCCCACCGGCCTGCGAGAAACCCGGCAAGTCCCGATTCACCCGGATTTGGCCTTGGCTTTGCAAGCGTACCGCCCACCGGCAAATCAAGAATGGGTTTTTCCTGCCCGCTGCCATCCCGAATGCCACATATCCCTTCGGAATGCTGACCAATTCTTTAGAGTGGCCTTGGAGAAAGCTGGACTAGATGACCGGGGGATTTCGACTCACTCCACAAGACGCACTTTTATTACCGCTCTTGCTCAGTCGGGAGTAGATGTCCACGTCATTCAAAAAATTACGGGAGATCACGATCTTAAAACCCTGCAGAAGTATATTGAAGTAAACGATGGCCAAATTAGACCAGCCGTTGATCGGCTTTAAGCAGCGGCTACTAAGCAGCGGCTAGCGCCAGCAAATTAAATCCCGCGCATTTCAACCTTTCCAACCCGAATGGGGAACACTGCCAGATACATGTGCAAACAAAATGCACGACATTTAAAAAAGGAGCCAGACAGTTTCTGGCTGCCCTTCAAGTAGTAAATCCCGACGGGATTTAAGCGCCCCGCCGCTGACCACACTTACCAGACACCTGGACAGTGGCGTGGCTGCCGAGAGAGGCCGGCAGATGACAGTTCCTGGGGATTCTCAACACTATATGTGCTCGCCAACGGTGCGTGCGTGGGTCGAGAATCGGCGGAACGGTTGCGGCGCACCAACACGCGACGATTAAACGATACGACCAGCTGCAGGAACTCACCCCGGCGCACGTTTACACAATGCCGGTGTTGCAGGGGTGGGCTGTTGCTGATTACTTGAGCCACCTTAACCAATACAGTGAAAGGCTACTTCCAGGCGCATGGGTAGGAGTGGGATCGGTGTGCCGGCGCAACTCGCCTGGGCCAAATTGCCGATATCCTGTCGGCGATTCACGAATTGCGCCCTGACTTGCGCCTCTACGGATTTGGGCTGAAGTTAGAAGCCCTGGCAGATGACCGAATTCGCCTGCTCCTGTTTAGCTGCGACAGCATGGCCGCAACTTACGGCAAGCGATTCGGGAATGCGGCATCGGAGATTGAACTGTGTCACGAATACCAGCGGCGGGTTGCTCTAGCAGCTGGCGGCGATTACGGGCGTGCATCCCACCAAAACCTCTGGAGCTGGCAACGGGCAGAGGCGAAAGCGCCGGTGGTCACAGCCAACAGTGCCGTTTCGGCAGCCGCAGCAGTTCCGAAACGGGAAATCTCTTGAAGACCTGCTGGCGATTGCACAAGAGTGGGACGCCTAACCGTTTTACTATCAGTTTCAACCGCCTGAGGCCCGAAAATTTGACGCCTGAAAATTTTATTCGCAGTTTTTTCGCTCCAAATCTCTTCCTAGATTCTTAACCGCCTGATCACCTGCCTCAGGCAGGCACCGGCACTCCCCTCTGAGAAAAAACTCTCAGAG
>CAZJNL010001307.1:0-1901 GCA_964546515.1 uncultured Oscillatoria sp. | reverse complement strand
GCGCACAGTTCGTTAAAGCGCCCTCTATCTTCTGCCAGATAGGTGCGGCCAAACCCCCCTTGGCCCAAAATATCGATCAGGCGGTAGCGGTTTTGCAGGACTGTGCCGGTGGGAATGGGTGGTTGCATAGACACTCAAAGGGGGGTAGTGGTCGAGTTCATGCGTAGAATATTCGCCCAACAGGAATCTTAACAGGCACGATAAATCTAGAACTGAGCCAACTGGATCGGGAGACACCGGATTTTTGGCCTGTGGCGAGGTCTGCTGCTGCCGGCCCCCCAACCAATCCGGTTTCTGGGCGGGCGGTGAAATCCGTAAGAGCGGCAAGTTGTGGCGCAGGCGGTTTGCCTAGCCGCTCAGCTTGGCTTTTACGAGCTGTTGCACTTTTTTGCCGTCTGCTTTACCCTTGAGTTCTTGCATGGCCGGGCCCATGACTTTACCCATGTCTTTGGCGGTGGTGGCACCGACTCGGGCGATAATCTCGTCTAGTGCGGCGCTCAGTTCTTCATCGGACAGCTGCTTTGGCAGATATTCCTCGATGATGGCCAATTCCTGGGCTTCTTTAGAGGCCAGATCCTCCCGTCCCGCTTGCCGGTATTGCTCAATGGACTCCCGCCGCTGTTTGGCCAGCTGTGCCAGCACTTCCAGTTCTTGGGCTTCCGTCAGCTGTTCTTGGCCTGAAGGGCGGACGCTGACTTCTTTTTCCAGGAGGACTTTTTTGATGCTGCGCACTGTTTCCAGACGGAGTTTATCCTTAGATTTCATGGCGGTTTTGATATCTTCGCCAATCCGATCCTTCAAGCTCATAAATCTTAAGGTTTCCTTACAGGTATTGAGAAGTTAATCCCTCAGGGGCGTTCCCGACATGTTTTCATTTTATTTTTATTTTCTTCCGAGGGGGGGTCGCGCCGCTCCCCGCGACTCTGAATCGCACCATTTCCTTGAGATTAGCAGAAAATCGCAGGCGAAAAGCCACTCCCGGCGGGCCGTTAAGTTGTTTTACTCACCGGGGAGAGTGCTGGCTCAGACGCCCGCCGCCCTGAATGCCGGTGGCCCGGGAGGGGGTGCGGTCAATCAAGAGTATCGATTGTATAAAAAAATGTTGCTAAGGTGCCGGTCTGTGTTTCCGTGAAATCTCAGACAATTATTTTAAATAAGGATGATAAGATGTCGGTGAATGAACGCGCTGCGAGGGTCTGCTGTGATCCGTTCTGCTACTTTAACTCTTGAGAGTGCTCTGCCATCTGTTGCCGATCAGAATCGGCTGCGGCTGTTTTCTGGGTCAGCCAATGTTTCCCTGGCCCAGGAAATCGCTCGCTACCTGGGTCTCGACCTGGGGCCAATGGTGCGAAAACGGTTTGCAGATGGAGAAATCTACATTCAAATTCAGGAATCCATCAGGGGCTGTGACGTTTATCTGATCCAGCCGACTTGCCACCCGGTCAACGATCACCTGATGGAATTGCTGATCCTGATAGATGCCTGTCGCAGGGCTTCGGCTCGGCAAATTACGGCAGTTATTCCTTATTATGGCTACGCCCGGGCTGACCGCAAGACGGCGGGGCGGGAGTCGATTACGGCCAAGCTGGTGGCCAACTTGATCGCCGGGGCGGGAGCGAATCGCATTCTGGCGATGGATTTGCACTCAGCCCAGATTCAAGGATACTTCGACATTCCTTGTGACCACGTCTACGGCTCGCCGGTGATCCTGGATTACCTGCAGAGGAAGCAACTTTCAGACTTGGTGGTTGTTTCACCGGATGTGGGCGGTGTGGCGCGAGCCAGGGCGTTTGCCAAAAAGTTAAATGATGCGCCGCTGGCGATTATTGATAAGCGCCGTCAAGCGCACAATGTGGCGGAAGTCATGAATGTGATTGGCGACGTGAAGGGCAAAACAGCAG
>CAZJNL010001306.1:0-1902 GCA_964546515.1 uncultured Oscillatoria sp. | reverse complement strand
CCCCAAGGTCGTGTGGAAGCAAAAAACGTACCGCACTGATATGATAACCGCTATATTTCTCCTCGTTCCCAGTATCTGCCTGGGAACGAGGGGAAAACGCTCCAGTATTAGGGTGCGTTCCGCAGAGCGGAACCCACCCTACTCTTGCCGGTGGAACACTTCGGAAATCAGCAGCGCAAAAGCACCGGAACTGTCATACTTTGCAGTCAGCCGCTTGAACTCGCTTTCCGACACCAGCTTGCCGGCAGCTAGCTCAAATTCTTCTCCCACCGGCAGTTTTTTAGGAAAATTCAAGACGATGCCTTCAGTCAGGAAGTAAGTTTCGTTTTTGCCGCCGGTTCTGTCTAGGACAAGCTCTTGAGTGTCTTCCCCCGGCGACACTTGCAAATCCGGGGTCATCGTTTCTTTTTTCCCAACCCACTTCCCGGACAAGTTTTCGATGGCCGTTTCGGCTGCCGTTTCGGGGAAACTGCCCAGGTGTTCGCGAATGTGCAAAATCCTGTCTAAGCTGCCACTCTCCCCGTAGACAATCCCTAAGCTATTATTCCAATCTTCATGCTTCAAAAAAAACTCAATTCCGAAATCGCGTCCCGGTTCAAATGTTTTAGTCACCCAAGCGCTCACACCCCAATCTAACAAAGAAAGCGCCCTTTTAGAAAGAGCGGCTGTGTGCGCCAGTCCATCAGGCAGGTTGCAAGCTTCCTTCTCGATTTGCCATTGTTTTTCCTGCACAGTTCCATCAGGCGATGGAAATTGATTGGTGTGAGTAATAACCGTCTTATCTTCATTAGCCTGCAAATGCCTGATGCCTTTAAATTCCTTGATGACCTCTTTTTCGGGAGAGCGCACAGTCCAGATCCCATACCAGGAACTTCCTTCAGCTGTCACGCGGTCGAATAACTTTGTCCAGTGCTGTTCTTGGAGATTCATAATTCCTCTCATTAACTTAAAGTGAGATGTTTTCATTGCAGAGCGTCTTTCTGGGCGCAATTGCAGACTTACTCCCTCTCAGACTGGACTTCCCAGCGCAGCAGCACTGGAATCTGGGAAACATCGATGACATAGTTGACAGTCCAGAGGACTATCTCGGCAATCAACAACCTTTGCACCCAGACGATATCGCTCTGAGCACTCAGGAGTGTCAGTCCAGTATAGAGCTGCCAGAAGCGATAGGGCAGGTACAAATAAGGCACCATCACCCACACGCACGATTGAAACCGTCTCAAAGTGACAATCTCGAAGGCAATTTGCAACCCCAGCATCAGAAAGTAGGACAGGAAGACTTGCAGGACAGTGGGATGATTCCACCAGACGCCCCAGAGAATCATTGCCACTAGAGGAAGGGCTATCCCCACCACCTGCACAATTATAACCCAGGCAGAAAGCCAAGCTGGCAGTGGAGCGAGGGTGAAGGGCTTGGAGTTTTCCCACACCCTGCCCATATATAGGAAAAAAGCAGTGGAAACCGCCAGGAAGAGGAGGTTTTCCAACAGGATGTTCAGGGCGGTAGAGGAAGTTATTGGCAACATTTAAGTAACGCAACAAAAATACACCTGCAGCTCAGTTGCCGGCATGACTAACCCTTCAGTTGAGCCATAAACGCAGCATCATCCCAGTAAGTTGTCACCTTTTGAATCTTGCCGGCACCATTAATTTCAAACACATGGATTCCCTCGCCGGTGGCAGTCCGTCCATTTTTCCCAACCGCCCGCATTCTCCACTTGACAGCGGCCCCACTGCCCGCGACCACAAAGATATGGTCTTTTGACAGTTCTAGTTTATCAAAGATCGCAGACAGCATTCCGAAAAATTTATGAAAATCCTCGTGGACTTTGCTGGGCGGCTTTCCAACAGGGTCACAGATAACCCCATCTTCAGCAAAGTTCTCCACCCACCCTTCTG
>CAZJNL010001305.1:0-1902 GCA_964546515.1 uncultured Oscillatoria sp. | reverse complement strand
GAACGGTTGCGACGGCATTGTAGAGAGACGCGATAAACCCTTGTCTCTACAAGAGCTTTGCAATAAGGATGCCACCGGACTTGATATAATGGGTAAATTAGTTTGTCTGAAGCTAGGAGATGGCAATTTTGAGCGAGGGTTTACAGTCACCTTGCAGATTGGGAAAGAAGACTCGCGCCCAACGGCTGAAATCACCTGCTTCCTCCCACCCGCTCCAGAGATTCCTCTACTCTACAGCCGCTGGCAAATCGCCTATCGCCGCTTGGGGTTGCGCTCCCGTCTGGAACCCAAAGCAGGAGTTGTGACCAATGTTTCCAAAATTGAGGACTGCGGCAAAGCCGCCCGAGAATTGTGCGCTCGCCTGAATGCTTGGCTATTTTCTACAAGCCTTCGCTCGCGGCGAGACGTTCTATTTAGCAGTGCGAGAAGCGCGGGAAAAACTGCAAGGGTTAGAGGGTGAATTTCCTTGCGCAACCGGGCTGCCTGCCATTTGCCAGAATCCTGCTGAAGCGCCGCCGACTTGGCAAGAGTTGCGCAGTAAAGTAGCTCAAAATTATACCACAAGCAGAGCCGTTTTGCCAAATCCAAAAATCTCCCCGGGCAGGTACAGCCTCCGCACAGCGTTGCTAACCAGTAGGCTTGTAACGCCGGTTCTCATCGGGGTGCGGCAGATGGGAATGCTGCAGGCGTGGGAGTTGCAAGCCTTTGACGGGCTGGTGCGACTGCGACCGGATGAAGGGCCTGATCCGCGCATTCTGGCAGTCGGCATCACCGAAGAGGATTTTCAGCTAAAAGAACAGCAGCAGAGAAAAGGCTCTCTGTCCGACCTGGCGCTGACTCTACTATTGCAGAAACTCGAACAATTCCAGCCGCGAGCCATCGGCTTAGATATCTATCGCGATTTTCCTACAGAACCCAAAGAGCGGGAATTAGCCTCTCGCATGCGGCGCAATGATGGCTTAATTGCCATTTGCAAAGTCAGCGAACCTGAAATCAGCGAACCTTTGCGTTTCACCCCCGCCGGAAATTCCTCAAAATCGCCAGGGATTCAGTGATTTTGCGGTTGACCAGGATGGCCAGGGGCGGTCTGGCCCTGTGCCGCCCGCCCTGGCTTTAGCCCTCACCGGCGCGATTGTGGCAGCCTCCACAGCCTCCCCAGTCCATTTTCAGGAGCCTCACCCATTAGTGGGATGAACCCCTCTGTTTCTCCCCCCTCTCCCCTTGTGGGCAAAGGAGGGGGGTGAGGGCTTTCCAGCAGCAAAGAGTTTTAATCCTCCTTCTAGCGTGCGACGCCTTCAGCAGCACCACCCTATAACTTTCAGCCATGACTGAATTAAAGTTACCTTCGGTCGCCTCTTGTAGAACGCCGAATCGCGTCTGGAGCGTCCCACACATAAAACTCGCCTTCGCTCTCTGTTTAACATCCCTGGCTTTCATGCCGGTAGCAGCCGGCCAACCTGTCACTGACCTGCGCCCGACCTTAAATTCCAGCGGACAATTAAACCAAACATTAATCTTCAACACCCCCCCGCCACCAGACAACATCGGCGAACCGGGCGGTCGCATTGGAGGGGGCGTGGCTGTGGGGATACAGGCAATGATTTCGGAGCGTCCGAGGTAAAGCGGCTCACAGCATTAGTTCCCGTTTCGGATTCGGGATTGGTCTGGGGATTAACAACCTCAGAGCTACCCACTTTTTGGTTTTATGTGCCTTATTCCGCCGCACTTCCCGGAGAGTTTGTCCTGCTGGATGAAACCGACCGGACTGTCTACCAGACTTCTCTCACCCTGTCTGGAACTCCAGTAGTTGTCAGCCTCTCCCTCCAACCCACAGCAAACCCGTTAGAAATTAGCAAGCCATATCACTGGTATTTTATTATTAATTGCGATTCAGAACCCATC
>CAZJNL010001304.1:0-1903 GCA_964546515.1 uncultured Oscillatoria sp. | reverse complement strand
CCCCAAATCCCGGCTCCTCACTCCATCCACCGGCGCGTCCCAAAAAACTCACACGAACGAGAAGCCACCTTAGCCGCTGACGCCAGAGCTTGCGTAAAGCTCTCTCTCAAGATATAATAGCAAAATGCCCCGTGAAAAACATCACCCGCACCCAGCGTGTCAACAGCTTTGATTTCAGGCACCTGTAGAGACGCGGCATGTCGCGTCTCTACATCAGCGCCATCTCGCGTCTCTACATCAATATCGCCCGCACTCAAGTATTGAATCGGATTTTCCCCATTAGTAATCGCAATGTGAGGAATCCCAGCAGCGCTGAGATAGGCAAACACATCCTCTTCCCGCCTGGTTCCCGGCGGGTAGAAATTCGCAGAACACACAGCATAATCCACAAAAGGCAATATCTCCTCAAACCCAGGCTTCCAGCTGCCCCCATCGATAACAACCGGGATATTATTTAATTTAGCCTCCCGCGCAATCACTTGACCTGCTGCCATTTGGTGTCCGTCAATTAGCACAATATCGACATTTTGTAAAGGGGCTTCAGGAAGATTTTCGGCGGGGATTTGGGACTGGGTGGCGTTGATGGAGACAACCGCCCGCTCGCCAGTCGCTTGAGTGACAATAATAGAAGACACCGGCGGCGGTTGGCAGCGAGTGGGGTCTAAATCTGAAATGGCCACTCTATGAGTTTGCAAATCAGCCCGAATCAGCTGGGTAATCGGGTGCGTGCCCACAGCGGCGAGCAACATTGCCCGATCCCCCAGATAGCTGAAAGTTACAGCCGCATTGGCAGCCGGCCCGCCGGCAGCCACAGTACAGTCAGAGGCAACAATTTTCTCATTGTTGCTGGGGGTGCCGGCGGCGAGGTAAACCAAATCTAAGGTCGCCATACCGGCAAAAAGTCCGTGATATATTTTAAGGGGTGGCATTAAATTCAAAATGCAGATTCAGCCAAAACCAGGAACACTTTACGTCGTGGGCACTCCTATTGGCAACCTGGAAGATATGAGCTTCCGGGCGGTGCGGATTTTGCAAACCGCAGACTGGATTGCCGCTGAGGACACCCGCCACACCGGCAAGCTGCTGCACCACTTCCAGATTACAACTCCCCAGATTAGCTACCACGAACACAACCAGCAGCAGCGCATTCCGCAAGTTTTAGACCGGCTGCTTCAGGGTTCCGCAGTCGCCCTGGTCACCGATGCCGGCATGCCGGGAATTTCCGATCCCGGATACGAACTGGTGAAAGCGTGTGCGGATGCCGGCGTGCCGGTAGTGCCAGTTCCAGGCCCTTCTGCTGCAATTGCCGCCCTGAGTGCGTCTGGGTTGCCAACAGACCGGTTTGTGTTTGAGGGCTTTTTGCCCGCAAAAGGACAAGACCGGCACCTGCGTCTGCAAGCCTTGCAAACAGAAACCCGCACAGTAATTTTATATGAAGCGCCCCACCGGCTGCGGCAAACTTTGCAAGATTTGGGCAGTATTTTGGGTGCGCACCGGCAGATAGTTCTGGCAAGGGAGTTAACGAAATTGCACGAAGAGTTCTGGCGGGGGACGATTGCCAACGCGCTCGCGCATTATACCACACGCGAACCCCAAGGGGAATTTACCCTCCTGGTTGCCGGTGCCCCGGTGTCAGCGCCGGTGCTGTCAGAAGAAGCAATTAAAGCCGAGTTACAAAACTTATTGAAGCAAGGGATGTCGCGAAGCTCGGCGGCGCGGCAATTATCCGAGCACACCGCTCTCCCCCGCCGCCAGATTTACCAGCTGGCGCTCACCATTGAGGATTCCGCCGCAGCTGACCCGGACAAGCAGGTGCAAAAAACCTTAGAATAACGCAAGTTGCTAGTTACAAGTGAGTCAGTTAGATCCCCCCCCTAGCCCCCCTTAAAAAGGGGGGGACATT
>CAZJNL010001303.1:0-1904 GCA_964546515.1 uncultured Oscillatoria sp. | reverse complement strand
GTTGCTGTACCGGCAGTTCTGGCCCACGGCGAGGGAGAATGGCACTGTGGTGGAAAAGAGTGCCCCCCCGACCGAGCCAGAAGCACCAATAGAGAATTCTGTCAAGCCCCAAAAAGCTATCAAGCCGGCAGCGCCACCGGAAGAGCCCAGCGTCTGGGATGACTCAAAGCCGGTGGAATCTCAGGACTCGGGGAGTGGGTAGCTGGCCATCTGTTAGATAATAAGGCTGCCCAAATCTCAGAAACCGGGTTTCTTGGGAAAGAAACTCGGTTTCTCTCCCCCCATTTTGAAGACATTGCCGGATCGACCCACCCCCCAACCCCCTCCCCGCTGGCGGGGAAGGGGAGTGAGAAAAAGCTAAAAACATACCCACCAATATTGGGCCCGTGCACCTGTGATATGAAGATTAACCTGGACTCTCCCGCTGAAGAGGCTCGGATTGAAATCATTCCGTTAATTGACGTCATTTT
The DNA here is from genome assembly GCA_964546515.1 of uncultured Oscillatoria sp. GTDB lineage: Bacteria > Cyanobacteriota > Cyanobacteriia > Cyanobacteriales > Oscillatoriaceae > Oscillatoria. The sequence goes on along the minus strand of CAZJNL010001303.1, from coordinate 1,434 downwards.
TTGTATCCTGACGTTTTTCATCCTGGCGGCTTTGCAGCTGACGCGCCAGCAGGCGATTACTGTGGATTTGCCGAAGGCCAGCACAGGCCAGCCCCAGGTGCGGACCATGCTGCTGGTGAGCGTCACTGCTTTCGGTCAAGTCTATGTGGAACAAACTCCCGTGTTCAGTGCGGATCAGCTAACAAGCGCGGTGCGGGACTATCGCGCCGAGAACCCTACGGGGCTGATGGTGCTGTACGCTTCCAAGGATGCCAGATACAATGATGTGGTGCAGGTGCTCGACCGCATGCGGGAAGTGGGGGGCGACCGTGTTGCCCTGGCCACTCTGCCCGGTGCGGAGGTTAAGCCGGCTAACTCTGGTTCTTTGACGCCGGTGACTCCGGGAGTTCCAGCTTTGACTTTACCCCCTAGCGTCAGTCCAGCAGCTCCGCTCAATCCGTTGGCAGCTCCTAAGTCGGGGGCGACGTTCGATCCGGGGAAGGCGCAGGTGCCGGTTGTTCCCGGACAAGTGCCGGTAGCTCCTGCGCCGGCAGTTCCCGCGCCGGGAATTCCTGCGCCGCCCTCCGGTGCCGGTGGGGGTGCGTCTGGTGGGCAGTAGGGCCGGTTTGTGAGAAAATTTGAGGGTTAGTATGCTGCGGAAATATCCCTTATGTTAAAAAAGGGGTTGGAAAGCATACATGGCTTCCAGACGCGATAAATCGCGTCTCTACAAGAGAGGAAGACGCGATAAATCGCAGACGCGATAAATCGCAGACGCGATAAATCGCAGACGCGATAAATCGCGTCTCTACAAGAGAGGCAAGACGCGATAAATCGCGTCTCTACAAGAGTTAACCTAAAGAAATCTGCAAAATGGACAAGCAAGATTCCGAGTTTATCGAGAAAATTCGTCAGCAATTTGATACGGCTCCTTATCCCAGATACGGGCTAGACGAATCTCCAAAAGATGACCCTAATTTTCTCTATATTCACAACTTGGTAACTCCCTACTATTTAAGGAACAAAAAAGCTATAGAAACAGAAGGTAAAGTTATTTTAGATGCCGGTTGTGGCAGCGGCTACAAAGCCTTGGCGCTGGCAGAAGCCAATCCAGGAGCGAAAATTGTAGGGATTGACCTGTCAGAGCAGTCGGTTAACTTTGCGCGGCAGCGGCTGGAATATCACGGGGTTGAGAATGCAGAATTCTATGCGATGCCAATAGAGGAGTTACCGAGCTTAGGCATAGAGTTTGACTATATCAACTGCGATGAGGTTCTGTATCTACTGCCGGATGTAGCAGCAGGATTGCGGGCGCTGAAGTCAGTCCTCAAGTCAGACGGAATCATCAGGGGCAATCTGCACAGCTTATATCAGCGGGAATCCTTCTTTCGCGCTCAGGAACTTTTCAAAATAATGGGGCTGATGGATGAAAATCCGCGCGAGTTGGAGATGGAT
>CAZJNL010001302.1:0-1904 GCA_964546515.1 uncultured Oscillatoria sp. | reverse complement strand
CGCCGAAGTGGAACGGAGTTGTGGTTCCCGCGCGACAGGCGTATTCCCATTCCGCCTCGCTGGGTAGTCGGTAGTTGCGCCCGGTTTTTTTGGACAGTCGGGCGCAAAATTCCATCGCATCCTCCCACGATACACATTCCACCGGCTTGTTTGCGCCTTTGAATTCAGACGGTGCGGGATTTAAGTCGCGGTTTACCTTGGGCAAAGCTGCGACAGCTTTCCACTGCGCCTGAGTTACGGCATATTTTCCCATAAAAAAGGGGGCCACGGTTACTCGGTGCTGCGGGCTTTCCTCATTATATCGCCCTGACTCAGTTTTCGGGGAACCCATCAGGAAATTCCCCCCCGGAATTGACACCATTTCCAGGTTCAAACCGCCTCCTAAGTCATGGGCAAAGTATTCCGCTTGCCGGCGCGTGCGGCTGATTTCTCGCCCGTAAGTGTCTACGGTAATTGCGTCGAAGGCAAACTGCTGCAAGGGTGTTTTGCCTGAGGGGGGAGAGGTGCTAACCGAAAGCGGCAATCCCGACGTTAGCAATCCAATTCCGGCAAAACCGGCTGCTTTAAAAAGTTGCCGGCGCGTCGGGGAATCCTCTTTTATCAGGGAGGAAACCGCTTCCAGCGCCTCCACTGCCGACGGGTAGCGCCGGCGGGAGTCACGGCGCACCATCGTGTCTAAAATCTTGGCCAGCTGGGGGCTAACTTGCACTTTGTTGCGCCAGATAATGTCACCCGTCTGGGGATTTTCTGGCAGTCGTCTGGGAAAGATGCCGGTGAGTGCTTGAATTGCCGTCATTCCCAGGGCGTACACATCGCTGCTAAACTGGGGGTTGCCCTTCGCTTGCTCATTTGGCATGTATCCGGGGGTGCCAATCCCAACTGTCAAATTCGCCTGAGTTGGCGCATTCACCACTTGGGTGCAGACTTGCTTAATTGCGGCAAAGTCTATCAAGACGATTTTACCATCTTGGCGGCGTCGGATTAAGTTGGCCGGTTTGATATCGCGGTGGATCGCACCTTCTTTATGCGCGTGAGAGAGGACTGTCAGCACATCCAGCAAAAAGGCAATCACCCGTTCTTCCGTCCACCGGCATCCCGGTTTGATTTCCGCGGACAGGTCCTCGCCTTCTATAAATTCTCGCACGAGATAGAACTCTTGATTCTCCTCGAAGTGAGCTAGGACTCTGGGAATTTGGTCGTGTTCGCCCAATTTGTGGAGGAGTTTAGCTTCCGTGTCGAATAGGGTTCTGGCAATCTGCAACGCGGACAGATTGTTGGACAGGGGTTTGAGCTGTTTGACGACGCACGCAGGACTGTCTGGTAACTGCGTATCTGAGGCGAGGAAAGTTGACCCAAATCCTCCGCCTCCCAAGTGTTTGACGATGTTATAGCGCCCCGCAAGGGTTGTTCCCAACATGTGTTTGATGCAGTTTCTGGCAAGTTTATATCCAGGATAGAGCCTTTTGGCACAAATGTCAATCCCCCTGGGTTTCTAATTTTGTCTGCCTCGCTACATGTCTTTGGTATTATACTAGATATCGGCGCGGATAAATGCGGATGGTTCTGGGAATTATCTGCTTCGCGTTCATCTGGGGCGTATAGGTTAATCCAAGTTGCTACCTACAAGTCTAAGCATCCAGATACCCCCTTGCCCCCCCTTAAAAAGGGGGGCGCAAGAGAATGTCCCCCCCTTTGAGCCCCCCCCGCCCCCCTTAAAAAGGGGGGAACCAGAGGAATTTTTTTTTGTTCACGGGGGGCTAGGGGGGGATCTCGCCTGACTCACTTGTAACTAGCAACTTGAGTTATTTTATATCATGTCCGGGCAATTCACCGCAATATCTGTAGGGGCGGGTTCACAGATAAGCTATGGCGCATTGAATTTGCACTATCCATCTCTATCCCCT
>CAZJNL010001301.1:0-1905 GCA_964546515.1 uncultured Oscillatoria sp. | reverse complement strand
GTTGAGATTGATAGCCCTATGGTGATTGTATGGAATTTGACAGGAGAGCGCTTGAGCGGTCTTTACCCAATGAAAAATTGGTGTGCCCCTGCGGCTCTCCTGCCTCCGATGCATGATCCAATGCTGCTGTGCCTACTTTCTCGCCATCAACCCGGTGCTATGAATAGCAATGCCCGATTCCTTCTCAAAGTGCTGATCGCCTCCACCGCTGTTTCTGTTTTGCTCAAGTACGGAGGCCCAACCCTGTCCATTCCCCCCACTTCGGCCAGCGCCCTGATCGGGGTGTTCCTTTTGCCGGTGTTCGTGGCAGCCGCCCTTTGCTGGCGGGCTGCTGCAGCGCAAGGGTGACGCCCAACAAGCTAAAAGGCACGCCAACAAAAAAACTTGACTTTTTACTTTTTGCTTTCCTTCCCCCTAGCCCCTAGATGAAAAGGAGTCAGCACCGTGGAACTAGGTCAGTGGATCGGCTTATTAGCCTTAGCCCTTTCCCTATACATACTATGGCAGATCCGTCAAGTGCTGTTGCTGGTATTTGCCGCCGTTGTCCTGGCCACTGCATTAAATATGCTGGCTCGACGGCTGCGAAAGTCAGGGCTGCAGCGCTCCTGGGCGGTTCTGCTGGCGATTAGCATTTTCGCCGCCGTACTGGTGGGCTTTTTCTTGCTGATTGTGCCCCCGTTTGCGGCTCAGTACAACGAGCTGACGACAACCAAGCTGCCTCAGGTATTAGAACTGCTCAACGGCTGGCGCAATCAGCTGAGAACCTTTATCCCCGCCCAGGCGATGGAGTATCTCCCGGATTTTAGAAACCTGAACAGAGAACTGCAGCCTGAACTCCAGTCTTTGGGCAAGCAGCTTTTGAACAGCTCGTTTGCCTTTTTCTCCAGTTCCCTAGGAGCTCTGCTCAATTTTCTGCTGGTGCTGGTTTTGATGCTAATGCTGATAGCCCAGCCCCTGTCTTACCGCAAGGCATTCGTGCGGCTGTTTCCTTCCTTCTACCGGCGGCGGGTGGAGGGCATTCTTGACCAGTGTGAGGTGGCGCTTGGCCGGTGGATCGTCGGCGCTCTGATTAGCATGAGTGTGGTGGCGGTTTTAAGCGTGATTGGCTTGTCGGTTTTGCGGGTTCAACCGGCACTGGCGCAGGGCGTCTTAGCCGGATTGCTCAACTTTATTCCCAATATTGGCCCGACTTTGAGTGTGGTGCTGCCCATGTCCATCGCGCTTTTGGACGCGCCTTGGAAAGCCGGTGCGGTACTCATTCTCTACATCCTGATTCAGCAGTTTGAGAGTAACTTACTGACGCCCTACGTCATGGCGCAACAAGTGTCGCTGCTGCCGGCGCTCACCTTATTATCCCAGGTATTTTTTGCCACTTTCTTCGGATTTTTGGGATTTTTACTGGCTCTCCCCCTGACTGTTGTCGGTCAAGTTTGGGTGCAGGAAGTGCTGATTAAAGATGTCCTGGATACATGGCGCGGAAATGAGCCTGACACAGCTGTTAAACCCGCTGTTGCGGCTGAGGTTTCCGATGCTGAAGTTGAGCTGCCGGCACCCCAAACTGACAGCTCCCCGCCACCGAGTCCGCCCAACCGCGACCGGAGTGCGCTGGATGACGCTGCCGGCGCTCAGTAATTGAAGGGTTGAGAGGGTGCCTGCCGAGCGCATACCGATATAGCGGGTTTCAATTTGTGATGGTACAGATGGGGAGAAAAATGGATGCCTGTCCTAAATGGGACAGTTTCTAGTCCTTTCTCTTGTAGAGACGCGATTTATCGCGTCTCCCGAACGTCTTCCTGTCCCGGATGCGTGCGGATATAAAATGTACCGCACTGCTCTGAAAAACGCTATAAAATATGGGAAAGTTTCGAGAGCGCTTTCCCACCCCCCAGCATTGAGAAAGATTAA
>CAZJNL010001300.1:0-1907 GCA_964546515.1 uncultured Oscillatoria sp. | reverse complement strand
AATCAATAATTCGGTTGGGGGTGAGGGGGAGTACAAAAATGGGGGGCTCTTGGATGGTTAAAAGTTTATCTGATGTTGCGTAAATAATCAACGGGTTGGCCATAAAAGTTAACATTCCGTAACATTAGGGGGCCGGTGATAGCCTTAAACGGAGTTCGAGCCGCCGCACCGAGCGGGCGACAGCGCCATCCCTCTCCTTCCTCCCACCTGACGCCGCCGGAACGCTCTCCCCACCGGCACCGCCAAACCAGTAGAATTGCCAGTTGTTTCGTCTCGGCTGTACTTCTATGTGGTAATATGGTAGGCTAGTCTTGTCCTGAATTGAAACTTCCCCTAATTCTCTATGCCAAAAACTTCCTTGAAGAAACCGACTGTCGTGGCGCAAGCTCCCCAACAAGAGTGCGGACTGTCCAAATTGCCCCCCTCCGCTCTATCCCTAATGGCTGACTTTTTCAAAGTTTTATCAGAAGCCAGCCGGTTGCAAATCGTCTGCAGTCTCAAGTGTGGGGCGAAAAACGTCTCGCAAATCATCGAAGAGACTGGTTTGGGGCAAGCCAATGTTTCCAAGCATTTAAAGGTCTTGGCCACAGCCGGCATCGTGACTCGAACTCAGCAAGGCACGAGCGTGTATTACGAAATCGCCAATCCTTTTCTGTTTGAACTGTGCGATCTCGTCTGCGACTCTCTTTTCATGCAAATGCAGCAACAAAATCAGCAGCTACAGCAGCTTAAACTTTTGCAGGACTCCTTTTAATGACATGGATGCCAGGGAATTTTTTAGACACTATGCAGCCGGCGAAAGAAATTTTTCTCACGCGGACTTGTCTGGGGCGGAGTTCCGGGAAGCGAACTTAGTTCATCTCAATCTTACCGGCGCTAACCTCAGCCACGCTGACCTGCGGGAAGCGCGGCTAGGTCAAGCCAATCTCTCTCAGGCGAATCTCAGCCAAGCGAATCTGAGTGAGGCGATTCTGTGGGGAACAGATTTGAGCGAAGCCAACTTGCGTCAAGCGGAGTTGCGAGAAACCGAGCTGACTGGAGCCAACTTGACTAACGCCTGCTTGCAGGAAGCAAAACTCACTAAGGCGTGTTTGTCTGGGTGTAACTTGAGCGGTGCGAATCTCTCCAACGCTCTGCTATTTGAAGCCGATCTCCGTCCCAATTCCGCACACCCAACCGACCTGAGATACGCAATTTTGAGCGGTGCCGATCTCAGCTACGCGAACTTAAGCGGGGCGCTCCTGCACGGGGCTAATCTGGAGGGAGCCAAGCTTTGCCGAACCATTTTAGCTGTCTGGGAAAAAGACAAATTCTCCCAGACAGACTTCAGCGAAGCCAGCTTGCAGGGTGCGGATCTCAGCTATGCTAACTTCACTGGGGTGAATTTGCGCAAAGCGAATCTCCGGGGAGCTGACTTAACCCGAACTGTGCTGAAAAATGCCTTCCCTGGAAGGGGCAATCATGCCTGATGGCACACTTCACGATTAGAGCTTCTGGCGGTGCGAGTCGAGCTTGGATCGGCAAACTAGGGGGCGGCTCAACTCTGGGGGAAGCGATCCAGGCGGTGCGCTGCAGGGGGGTGAGCGTGCCGGTGCCGGCTCGCTGACATGGCCAGATTTTGGGGGGGTGGCGTGCCGGTGGCCACACCCCGCCCGGAATCAAGTCCGGGCGCGATGTCATCCTGTCAGCAGGGAGTGCGACGAGCAATCAACCGGACTTTTTGATTCTGTCGTCAAACAGCCATCTGCCGTTTGCTGCATCCCACACCAGCTGGATGCGAAGAGAATCAGGAACGACACGTCCATCTTTCATCGAGTACGCTATTGCGGCATCCACTGTAGCTGACTCCGCGCCCGACTCTACAAGCGTCACTTGCTGAATATCCACTCGCTCAACCGTTTCCCACC
>CAZJNL010001299.1:0-1907 GCA_964546515.1 uncultured Oscillatoria sp. | reverse complement strand
CTCCCCCCCTCCCCGCAAGCGGGGGGGGGGTTGGGGGGTGGGGTTCCCTGTAGGAACGCCGAAAGTCCCGTCTCTCCGGGCTATCACTCTCATGAGTAGCTTGCCTGAGTCTATTATATGTAGTGTGAGCGGAACCGTCAAGGGGTGTGCGAAAAATTTTTTTCTCTCCCTCACACGACTGTGGGAGAGGGGCGGCGGGACTGCACGGCTGACTCTGAAGATAGTGGCCCGCCCGACTGGCTCGATATAAGATAGAATAGTGGGAAGAGATAGCATAAGAATGAGCTAACGCCTGTGATTCCCCGAGAATTCCTGAAAGATGTCGCGACTGAACGCGGCGTGTCCAATACCGAACTGGAGGCTCTGTTCCTGGCTATGGAGGGCCAATCGACAGAGGCCATCGCCAGCCAGCTCGGCATTAGTGCGGATGCCGTCCGCAAGCGATTGAGCGAGATTTACCAGAAATTTCAAATCCCTGGAAAGGGGCCGGTGAAGCTGACCCAACTGCAGCAGTTGCTTGTGACGCGCTATCAGCAAGATGTAGAACGCCGAGTCGCGTCTCCACAGAAAGGTGCCGGTGCCTCCCCTTATCTGGCCCATGCCGGCAGCTCGGACACTGGCCCGCGCCGAGACTGGGGCGAAGCGCCGGAGGTGACAGTTTTTTACGGACGCGCCGCAGAACTGGCCACTCTGGAGCAGTGGATCGTCAAAGATGGCTGTCGCTTGGTGGGGCTGCAGGGTATGCCGGGGGTTGGCAAAACTGCTCTGGCAGTCCAGTTGGCCCACAACATCGATCGCGAGTTCGAGTGTGTCCTCTGGGGTTCCCTGGAGAGCGCCCCACGCCCTCAAGAGCTTGTCGCTGATCTGCTGCAATTCCTGTCCGGCACGGAGAAAGCCCCTCTGCCGGAAAGTGTTAATGAAGGAATCTCACTCCTAATTTCCGAGTTTCGGAATCGCCGGTGTTTGCTGGTGCTTGATAATGTGGAGGCGATCCTGCGCAGCGGAGATCGGTTCGGGCGCTATAAGGAGGGATATGAAGAGTACGGGGCGCTATTCAAACGGCTCGGACAAGAACACCATCAAAGCTGCTTGCTACTGATTTCCCAAGAAAAACTCAGAGAAATTGCCCAGCTGCAAAGTCCAGCCGGCCTGATTCGGTCACTGCCACTAGACGGGCTGAAGCCAGAGGAAGCAAAGGGTATCTTGCTAGCAAAAGGTTTGACTGGAGAGCGCCAGTGGTTAGAGCTGATTCGCAACTATCGGGGCAATCCCCTCGCCTTAAAGCTTGTGGCTGCCACGATCGAAGAAGTTTTTAATAAAGATGTGGGTGAGTTTGTTAAATTGGGAACTCTGGTGCTCAGCCCGGATTATCGCGAACTTCTAGACGCTCAAGTCCAGCGCTTGTCCAATCTAGAAAAAGAAGTGCTGCGCTTTATGGCTGGGGAAGACAAACCCATCTCTTTTCAGAAATTGCGAACAAATCTGCCGGCGGTAGCCGCCTCAGACTTAATAGAAGCCCTGGACTCTTTGGGCGGCTGGCGCTCGCTGATTGAGAAAGCCCACAATCAAGAAACAGGTCAAACCCTTTTCGCACTCCAGCCGGTCGTGCGGAAATACCTGCTCAAATACAGTCTCCCAAATAAATCTTGAAATCTGACTCGTTCCCTGGCTCCGCCTGGGAACGTTCTGCGGTCGGCTCTGCCGACAGTGACAATTGGGCAAATTCTATGAATAACAGCTTAATGACCAGGGAGCATTGCGATTTTGGAAGTCTATTCATTTTCTGTAGCGCTGCGTTCAGCCTGGGCAAAAAAATATAGCGTTTCTCATATCAGTGCGGTACATTTTTCGCTTTCGCATGACATCGGGTGACATCGGGGAGGGGAGACGCGATAAATCGCGTCTCT
>CAZJNL010001298.1:0-1909 GCA_964546515.1 uncultured Oscillatoria sp. | reverse complement strand
TGGATCTCAAACGCCGTGTGGGTGTAGTAATCCAAACCCCGCACCAGACGGGGGTTGAGCCGGTAGCTAATCCCCAAATCGCCTAGCATCTGCTGCACCCGCTGGAAGTGCCGGCGAGACTCCTCCCCCAGATACTCCAAAATACTCGGCGCACCCAAAGCAATTTCCTGGGTGCGCTCATTCTTGCTGTCGAGAATCCGCAGGGGATTGCGCGACAGCCGGTCTTGCGAGTCCGGATCTAACTCCTCCTTATAAGGCGTCAAATAGTCCACCAGCGCTTGCCGGTAAGCGAGCCGGTCTTCCCGATTCCCCACCGAATTGATGTCCAGCTGCAGATTTTTCAGCCCCAGCGCTAGCAGGATATCGCTGGCGAGCGCAATCACCTCCGCATCCGCCCTTGGGTCCGAACTGCCGATCGCTTCCACCCCGATTTGGTGGAATTGGCGCTGGCGTCCAGCTTGCGGGCGTTCGTAGCGAAACATTGGGCCGGTGTACCACAGGCGCTGCGCCCCGCCTTGGGAGTACAGCCCCTTCTCGATAAAACACCGCACAACTCCAGCCGTTCCTTCTGGGCGCAGGGTAATCGAATGCTTCTCCCCCCGACTGGAGAACGTGTACATTTCCTTGCCCACCACATCTGTGGCTTCCCCAATGCCCCGCTCAAACAGAGCCGTCTCCTCAAAAATCGGGGTGCGAATTTCCCGATAAGCCGCTCTGCCCAGAATATCGCGAGCAGTTGCCTCCACCCGCTGCCAATAGCCAATTTCCTCGGGCAGGATGTCCCGAGTTCCTCGTAAAGCTTGAATTGCGCCCATTAAGTTTCTACAAACTGAACAACCTCAACACGAGCGCCGGCGCACCGAAAACTCAGCGCGGCTCGCAGACATCGAAAGCCCCGTAACGATCGCAATAGTAAGCCAAAATTCTGTCCACCCACAGGCGACTGGCTGGGTGAACACTTTCGGCGTACTGAATCCACAGACTGCCAACTTGACTGAGCGCGTAATCAAACTGCTGAGACTGCTGGGCGGTCAAACCGGTTTCCACGCCTTCCACTTGACGCAAATGAGCGGCAATTTCCCGATACACCGCTAAAGGCAGTCGCGGCCACCGGATTTCATACCGCAGCTGTTTCTCCCCGGCGGTTTGCAGCGTCGGTGCTTCCATCCTCAAACTGCTCCCTCTTCCTCCACAGCTATAGGTTCATGGTTGGCCAGGGGCAGTATGCAGCAGTTCACCTCATTGATGCACACCTTACCCGACTGCAGAGCCCAGCGAACCAGCGCTACCCGGTTGTGAGTTCCCGTTTTGGTCAGGATATTGCTGATATGGTTATCCACTGTGCGCTTGCTAATTTCCAGCTGCTGGGCTATTTCCAGGTTGGTCAAGCCTGCAGCCACCAGTTCAACGACTTGCAATTCTCTAAGCGAAAGGGACGCTTGGGTCTGAGACTCACTGCCAGCCATAACGCATTCCTTGGTCTGTACATTTACCTATATTTTAGTCTTTGTCAAGCAATATCGGCAAAAACTCATGGGGAGATTGGCAACCGGCAGTCAAAATGGTTCTCAAAGCCCCTCTGGCTCTTGGACAAGGCCACAGGTTCAGCGGGACTCAACCTTTCCCATGCCCCAAACCCGAGCAGGTCAGCTGCATTGACTCTATATAGTGTATCTTCCCGCTCTAGGTCTAACTCCTGATCTCCCATTTTAGCCGAGGCAGTTCCCACCGGCCCGCCCACTGGCCGTGCCGGCAGCATTTAGCCCCGCCCGAGGGCGGGTTGTCCCTGATTCGCTCCCGTCTAATTTGCTCCCTGTGGGGGCACCGTACAAGCGCGTCCAACCGGCAGCCATATCCACCCTGACTGGCGGTTCCCTCACAGGCAGCTAGCGGCGACTCACCAGCACAA
>CAZJNL010001297.1:0-1912 GCA_964546515.1 uncultured Oscillatoria sp. | reverse complement strand
ATTTAACTGGCAGTTTTCAAATATCAGGATGCTGTCAAACAAGGGGGTTCCTGCCAGCAGGCGAGCTCCACCCCTGAATTTGGACGCTTAGGCGTGTGCTCCCAGTCTCGCAAGGCAACCCACTGCGCCCGAAGTTTTTTCAGCCAAGGCAGCAGCGCATCGCGTGCCGGCACGCTGACTCGCACCGGCAGGGTGTTGATCAACCGTCCCACCATTGATTCGGCACCGGCAATCGTTGAGCGCCGGCAGGATTTGGTGGCACCAAAGACGACATCTGTCTCGCCGCTGTAGCGACTCAGAAGCAGCGCCCAAGCTCCCTGTACGAGGGTGTTGAGCGTCAGTTGATGTTCTTTTGCTAGGGACTGCAATTGAGAAGTTGTTGCTGCCGGCAGGCGAATTTCTTGCTGTGCGAAGGCACTGGCATTCGGTGACTCTACTCCGGGCGGGTTGCTTTTTGTGAGACGAGCTTTGTCTGCGACAAGTGGTGGCGCTAAAGCCTCGCAATAACTCGCGCCTGAAGTTTTGCGCTTTGGAGAAATCCTGCTGCTGCTGCCACTGGATATAGTCTCGATAAGGGCGGGGCTGTTCTAGTTGCAAGTCCTGCCCTTGGCAGAAGGCGTCGTAAAAGGCGAAGACTTCTTTAATTATGATGGGAAAAGAGCGCCCGTCGAGCAAGGCGCGATCAAAAGTCCAAACGCATGAAGCGTGAGATTCGCTCAGCTGGAAAAGAGCTAAGCGCATCAGGGGCGCTTGGTTGAGTTGGAAGCTTTGTTGGGGCTCGGATTCGAGATACGCCTGCAGCCGGTGAAAGCTGTTCAAATGCCGGCAGAGTGCGCCAGTCGTGGTGTTGCAGCGGAATTTTCACCTGCCGGTGCGAGACGCGACAGGAGACGCGACGGGCGCGTTCTACACGGTTCGCCCTCACCTCGATCGTGAAAGCTTGTTCTCAAGACTGGGTGCCGGTGTGCGACTTTCTGCCAAGCTTCCTGGAAGGCTGAGACATTCAAATTTTCATGCAGGTTAAAGATTATCTGCTCAATATCCATCCCGCAGTTCTGGGCGTAAAGGCTGTGGAACAGCATGCCCTGCTGCATGGGTGAGAGTGGGTATGAATCCGCAACCGTCTCTCCTTGCATTTTAAGTGTATTATGCTGGATTGGCTGTGAGAGGGAACTTGTGAGTTTGTTTGGCTCGCTCTCAGATCGCGATCTTTGCGAGTCCGTGAGGGAAACCCCGGCGGGTTTGTGAATACTTGCTAGACTGCAGCGGGTAAAGGAACTGCAGTTGCCGGTGGGCGAAGGACAGCTGGCAGGTCGTATGTCTCAGTGAAATCAGCAGTTTTAAGCAATTTGTGTTGGACGTGAAAATCAGCTTTTTTCCCGATCACTTCTTCGATAGCCTCAATCTATTCACACAGTTCATCGACTATCTACGACTGAATTTTGCCCCGATTTCGCCCTAATAGGGGATGCTGTGAAATGCTAGCATGTAATTCGGGGAAATCAAATCGCTGGGAGATCTTTCTGACAGAGCCAGTTACACCTTTTTCTTCAGGAAGAATTTAGGCTCTGCCACCCGGTCGCGCAGCTCTATATAATTCTCTACCGACAGGTCGGCAATCGCGTCGTTATTGACTTTTCTCAGTCTCTGGAATTCCTGAAATACTTTTTTCCAGGTCCTCCCGTATTTTACACCATCCAGATAGGCGCAATCCTCCAAGGAGCAATTCATACCTTGCCCGTGAAACGGGACAATGGCGTGAGCTGCATCTCCTAATAAGAGATCCTTGTCCCTCACATGCCAGGGGTCGCACTTTATGGTTATTAAAGAACCGGCAGTCTTGGAAAAATACTTTTCTACTAAAGCCGGCATGAGCGGCAATCAGGAAATTGTCTTGGGAATAAATCAGTGA
>CAZJNL010001296.1:0-1918 GCA_964546515.1 uncultured Oscillatoria sp. | reverse complement strand
CTGCAAAGCCAGCATTTTGTCGTAGCTGAAGATATAATTGCTGTTGCGGTTTTGACTCAAGTCGGCATATTTGACCGCACTTATGCCAACGATCTTGGCAGCGTCAGCGATAAATTCCTCCGACTCCTCGCGCCCTTCTTCCTTGAGTCTGGCTTCCAAATCCGCACGCGCCCGCGCGACGGCTTCATCCAGCAAATCCCGCAGCCGCACCGTTTCCCCAGAGCGGGTTTTCAGCTTCGTGCCGTTTTCTCCGAGTACCAGCCCAAAAGGAACGTGCACTACCCCCACGCTTTCGGGAATCCAGCCGGCGCGTTTTGCCACTTGGAAAAACTGCGAGAAGTGAGTGGATTGACCGGCATCAGTGACGTAGACAATTCGCTTTGCCCCGTCTTGGTGGATGCGGTAGCGCAGGGCTGCTAAATCTGTCGTGGCGTAGTTGTAGCCGCCATCGGATTTTTGCACTATCAAAGGCAGGGGCTGTCCTTCTTTGTTGGTAAAGCCTTCCAGGAAAACGCACTTTGCGCCTTGATTTTCCACCAGCAAGCCTGACTGTTCCAAATCTTCGACGACTGCAGGAAGCAAGGGGTTGTAGAACGATTCGCCGCGTTCCGTCAGGCGAACGTCGAGGGAGTCATAAATTACTTGAAACTCGCGGCGGGATTGCTCGCAAAGCAGCTGCCAAGCGCGGCGGGTGTCTTCGGCACCTGCTTGCAGTTTGACTACTTCTTTGCGGGCGGTTTCTTGGAAAGCTTCATCCTCATCAAACCGCTTTTTGGCTTGTTTGTAAAAGCTGACTAAATCGCCTAAATCGAGGGCGTTGGCTGTGGTGAGCGCCTCTGGGTGAACTTCCCGCAGGTAGGAGATCAGCATGCCGAACTGGGTGCCCCAGTCGCCGACGTGGTTGAGGCGCAGCACGTGGTGACCTTTAAATTCTAAGATGCGGGCGATGCAGTCTCCGATAATGGTAGAGCGCAAGTGCCCGACGTGCATTTCTTTGGCAATGTTGGGGCTGGAAAAATCTACCACTTCCCGCTGCGGCGTTACTGCCGGCGAAACTCCGAGGCGCTTGTCGGTTTGCACAGCCATCAGCTGGTTTTCCAGATATGCCGGTTTGATGGTAAGATTGATAAATCCGGGGCCGGCGACTTCTGGTGAGGCGCACAAATCGCTGACATTGAGATGTTTAACCAGCTGTTCTGCGATGGCGCGAGGCGGTTTCCCCAGTTTTTTGGCTAGGGACATGGCCGCATTGGACTGGTAGTCGCCAAATTTGGGATTGCTGGCGGGGACGAGCATGGGATCGGTGCCGGTCATTCCGTCGCCAAAGGCGGCGGTGAAGGCTTTGTCAAAGCGAGCTTTCAGCTGTTCGAGGGTGGAGTTCATGATCCGAGTCGGAAGGCTAGACCAAAGATTAGTCTAGTGCGGGTAGTGCTTATCTAATGTAGCAGGCTTTGGCTACAATTAGAGCGGTTCTCACTTGGATGAGTCTCTTGTAGAGACGCGATTTATCGCGTCTCCCCCTCTGAGGTGGCGCGAAAGCATAAAATGTACCGCACTGATATGAGAAACGCTATCTCAAAGCTGCCTCAGCCCTGGAGGGCGAGGCAATCTGGAAGCCGATGCGCCAAAGGCTTGTGCCGGGGGCAGAAAAGCGCGAACTCCAGGTTATTTATTATCTCTTTTTTTGCCGTTTATCTGACCTTGGAACCCGGGCTGGTATTAAATTTCACCTGTTTTAAATTCGTCCAAAGAGCGTTAAATATTTACGGCTCGTCGGGAAGCCGATTTGCTCTCGCTCTCCGCTTAGGGGCGGGGTTTTCCCGCCCGGTATCGCGTTCATAAATTTGGTTTCTTTTGCCGGCATGCGGAAGCCCTTATATTATTAGAAAACAAGTTTGATAAAGCCCCGGCGCACGCC
>CAZJNL010001295.1:0-1918 GCA_964546515.1 uncultured Oscillatoria sp. | reverse complement strand
CCTGGTTTCCTCGTTCCCAGGGTATGACCCCTTATTAATTCGCCAACAGCATCTTGGAAATCGCGGCTATACAAACTTTCGCCCGCCTTCGCGGGCTAATTGCTTCCTCGTTTTTGCAGGGTTCCTGGCGATTGGAAATTCACGCAAGGGCAGACTTTCGCCCGCCTGCGCGGGCTAACTGTAGAGCGCCCGAGCGCGTTTCCCTCGTTCCCAGGCGGAGCCGGGGAACGAGCTGCGGGAGGCTCCGCCTCCAACAGCAATCGCGCAAATTAATGGACGTGCGAGCTTAATATCAGGGGCAATCGTTATTGTAGGGGGCGGGTTTACAGATAATCTTTGTTTCCCGCAGACATCTCGGGTGAACCCGCCCCTACAGCGATATAAAATTGATGCGACTGGATAGAAGAATTACAAATCAAGTAAAATACCACATTTATAGGAAAGAATGATGGAAGGTAAGCACCCTGAATCCCCAAGCCTTCAACAGGAGGCGGTGAGCGAGAAGACTTCAAGCGCTCGTCTCAAAGAACTTGCAGGAATTAGCCCGGATCTGGCGCGACTGGTTGCTAGCAACCCGGGCGCAACTTCAGAGCTGCTGCGAGAACTTGCCGGTAGCAGAAATCCCGACACTCGCCAGAATGTGGCAGCCAACCCCAACACGCCGACTGAAGTGTTGCTAAAGTTGGGGGAGGAGTTTCCGCAAGAAGTTGTGAATAATCCTGTATTTTCTTTACTGTTTCTGGAAAACCCGAATATCCTCCACGAAATGCCCGTGGCTGTGCTGCGAAATATCGTCGTGCAGGAGGGGGTGCCGGTGTTTATTCTGGAGTATGCGGCGCACAGCTGGGATGCCAAAGTGCAGATGGCGGTGGCGACAAACGCCCAAACTCCTTCGGCGACATTAGAGAAGCTGGCGAAAAGCCGGTATTCTGAGGTAGCAGAAGCAGCAAGGCTGCACGTTAACTTAGCGGGAGAGATGACAGGAGGCTTGGATAAGGCAGCATTTCGGGCAATTCACAATACTGCAATCGAAGGGGAAAAATATGGGGTCTTCTTAAAAGAACTAGCCAAGATAGGTGCGATTCCTTATTTTGCAATTAAAACTTTTCCTCATAATTGCGAACTGCTCCTACAGATTGCCAGCAATCCCCACACGCCAGGAAGAACGCTGGAGGAATTGGTTAAAGATAGGAATTGGGAGATCCGTCTGGCGGTTGCGGCTAATCCCAGAACACCGGCGCGAAGTCTCGCTCACTTGAGTGTGGATAACAATTGGCGGGTTCGCTGGGAAGTCGCCCGCAATCCCAAAACGCCGGTTTTAGCTATGCAGCACTTAGCTTTTGATATGCGCTCTGAGGTGCAATTAGCTGTGGCGGCGCACGCCCAAACTCCTGTGCCGGCATTGCAGAAGTTGGTGAAAAGCCGGTATGATAAAGTGGCAAGAGTTGCGCGGCTGCGTCTGGATTGGGCGGGAGACAAAAAGGATGGATGGTTAGAAGCCGCTCAAGAGATTGTGCGGGAGTTGGATGGGAAATCCTTGGAAGAGTTGGCTGAAAAAAGTTTAAGCCGTAAGCCGGCAAGCCAGTTGGCAGAATTTCTCTCCAAGAATGATTTGTGGGACAGGCTGGAAATCGCCCGCGCTCAGAATATTAGAAATAAAATCTTGGAGCAGTTGGCAAAAGATGATGATTTTTCCCTAGGTTGGGATCTCGCCCTAAACCGCAATACGCCTGGAAGAATATTGCAAAAGCTGGCTGAACACAACCATTATTTAATCCGTCGTGATTGCGCCGCTAACCCCAACACTCCTGCAAGCGCATTGGAACTGGTGGCGAAAGACAGTGATTCTAGGGTTTGCGAAAAAGTTGCCTCAACTCCCAATACTCCTGCAAGCATTCTGGAGCTGTTGGTGAAAAAT
>CAZJNL010001294.1:0-1925 GCA_964546515.1 uncultured Oscillatoria sp. | reverse complement strand
AATCCCCAAATCCCGGCTCCCATCGACCCTCCCGACACAGCTGAGCCAGACGATCCGATGGCTCAGATGACTTCTGTGGAGCAACTGTCCGACGTGCAGCCTACCGACTGGGCGTACCAGGCGCTAAAATCCTTAGTGGAGCGCTACGGCTTGCGGCCCGGCTATCCCGACGGGACGTTTCGCGGCAACCAACCGCTGTCACGATACGAATTTGCCGCTGCTTTGGCTGAGGCTCTAGATAAAATACCGCCCCTGATTGCCGGCGATCAAGAGAAATTCGCGGAAGACATGGCGACGCTGCGGCGACTGGAAAGAGACTTTGGCGCTGCGTTAGCAGATGTGGACGACCGGCTCGATAAGATTGCCGTTCGCACGACTGCACTGAAGGAGAACCTGGTTTCCGCCACCACTAAAATCACCGGTCAACTGATTTTAACCCCATCCACTGGCACGGCCGCTACAATTGAGGCTCGCCAGCGGCTGAATCTGCTCACGAGTTGGAAGTCAGAACAGTTGCTGGTGACTGAGCTGGAAATGGGAAATGGGGGTTACGATCCCGTTAGCCGCGCCCAAAATCAGGGGGAGAATTTGCTGGGAAGCGCTGGGAAACTTGCGGGTGCCGGTGGGCTGGATTATGTGGGAGTGGACAGCAATGTGCGGCTGAGCAAATTGCACTATACTTTTCGCCCTTTGTCTGGCTTAGCGGTGACAGTAGGGGCGAAAATGTCTCCGAGAGATTTTATCGACCGCAACCGATTTGCCAATGACGAAGCTGTTGATTTCAATTCTAGCTTTTTTGTAAATAATCCGCTGATTGTGCAGAATCAGATTGACCGGCCAGGGGGTGCCGGTGTGGCGGTGAATTGGGATATTAAAGGTGCGCCGGTGAGTCTGAGCGCTCTCTATATTGCGGCGGATGCGGAAGACTCGCAGAAGGGGGGTTTCTTTCGCGATCGCAATCAAGGCAGCTTGGAGTTAAAGTTCTCGCCTGACCCCAGCTGGGCGTTGCGGCTGCAATACACTAAGGCTATAATTAATGATACCCAAATTAGTGCGGTTGGCATTAATGCCGAGTGGGCGAAAAGTCGGACTACAGGCTTTTTCGGTCGCCTCGGTTTTGGCAGCTACGATGGGTTCAATACTGTTTTGGGCAGAGATTTGGATGCGCATCCTTGGAGTTGGGCGGTGGGGGTGACGCTGCGGAACTGGGGGGTTCCGGGAACGCTTGCCGGTGTGGCTGTGGGGCAGCCGTTTGTTACGGGGGATGTGGGGGATGCGACGCAGACGAATTTTGAGGCGTTCTACAGTTTTTTGGTGAGTGACAATTTGAGCATTACTCCGTCAGTGATTGGGGTGATTAATGCTGATAATGACAGCGATACCGGGATAAGTTGGAATTTTGCATTGCGCAGTGTGTTTTCGTTTTAGTAAGACTGGGCATGGGGCATTGGGGATATGTTTGGGTGCGTTCCTACTTATATATAAGAAGAATGAACCGCCAAGACGCCAAGTACGCCAAGAAGAAAGAAGAGAGAGTCAGAGGGATAGTAAGGTTAATGTTACGGGCAATTGAATTTTTAAAAAGCCCCAAGAAAGCTGAGGGGCGGCGACGGGCAATGCTGGCAAAATGAAACAGCACTGAGAACGGAAAGAGTGGGCGTTGGGTATTGGGGGTTGGGCATTGGGGATAGCTAATTCGCGTCCGCCGGTCGGCTTGCTTCCGGTTAATCAACCGGATATGATGTCAGACGCGACATGTGGCATCTCTACTGGGGGAGAAGGGGAGAAAAGCTGCCGGTGCAACGCCTCTGCACGCAGATATTTGGGTGCGTTCCCCACCAGAGCAGTACCTCATTTGTACTGGGCACCCCTGTGCGGAAGGCACCCTACTTACTGAAATTACCAATGCCCAATGAGCCATGCGC
>CAZJNL010001293.1:0-1926 GCA_964546515.1 uncultured Oscillatoria sp. | reverse complement strand
AAGCCCAACTACAAACCTTTTCAAGGCAGAGCCTCCTTTCAGGCGTTCCCAGCCTCTGCCTGGGAACGAGGAAACGTAGTAGCCGCGGCCCCCCGTGGCCGCCCCCACACCGCCGGCCCCCCAGGTTTGTAACAAAACTTATTCCGCCTTTCATACAGGGTGGGGGAGCCAAATTCCGACAGGTGCCGGTCTTTGAACCGGCTCTCGTTGAAGCGGCGAGGCACCGGCAGGTTCCGGAGATATGGCCCGGACAGGAAGCAAACAATTCTACACAATTCTTAATAAAGCAGGGGGGTGAGACCGAAACGTTTTAATCTAAAAACTGTAGGTACAGACTGACCTGCGGGCAGTCGCAGGACAGGATTCTTGACCCCCGCCTGTGGGACAAGGATGTTCAGTGGCACGGTTGTGTCAGGTTATTGGCAGTCAAGACTTTATTGGGAGCTTTTGAGAACGAATGAGTGTAAAAGCAAGTGGTGGAAGCACAGTTGCGCGTCCGCAACTATATCAAACCGTACCAGTTGCAACCATTTCACAAGCGGAACAGCAAGACCGCTTCCTGCAGCGGGGCGAACTGAGTGAGCTGGAAACCTATTTCAAATCGGGAGCCCTGCGTCTGGAAATCTCCGAGACGCTGACCAAGAACTCGGAACTGATCGTGTCCCGCGCCGCCAACAGGATATTCACCGGCGGCTCACCGATGGCCTTCTTGGAAAAGCCCAAAGAAGAGCCGGTGCTCACCGCCGCCGGCACCCGCCTGGACATGCAGGAAGGCATGAAGCTGGGAACCGTCACCTACGTCGATAGCAGCGGCGGCGGCTTCCTGGAAAACTTGCGCCAGCTATTCAGCGGCACCGGCACGAGCGGGCCAACCCCGCCCGGATTCCGGCCCATCAGCGTCGTGACCTACGGGCCAGGGAACATGACCAAATCCCTGCGCGACCTCAGCTGGTTCTTGCGCTACATTACCTATGCCATTGTGGCCGGCGACCCGAACATCATCTCGGTGAACGTCCGGGGATTGCGGGAAATCATCGAAAACGCCTGCTCCTCCACAGCCACCCTCGTGGCCATGCAGGAAATGCGGGCGGCAGCCTTGAGCTACTTCAAGAAAGACGCCGAAGCAGCCACCATCGTGGGGCAGTATTTCGACGTAGCGATCACCGAATTCAAAGCACCCACGCCGTCCACCAAACTGCGGCAGCGCCCCTCTTCTGACCAGCAAGGTCTGCAACTCCCCCAGATTTACTTCAACGCTTCGGTTCGCCGGCCCAAATTCGTCATGAAGCCCGGGCTGTCGTCTTCCGAAAAGCAAGAAGTCGTTAAAGCCGCCTACCGGCAAATCTTTGAGCGCGACATCACCCGCGCTTACAGTCTGGGGATTTCGGATCTGGAGTCCAAGGTCAAGAACAACGAAATCTCGATGAAGGAGTTTGTCCGCCGCGTCGGCAAATCTCCCCTCTACCGCAAGCAGTTCTTCGAGCCGTTCATCAACAGCCGCGCTCTGGAGCTGGCATTCCGCCACTTCCTGGGACGCGGGCCTTCTTCCCGCGAAGAAGTGCAAAAATACTTCTCGATCGTTTCTAAGGGCGGTCTGCCGGCGCTAATCGACGCTTTGGTGGACTCTCAGGAATACTCGGACTACTTTGGGGAAGAAACGGTGCCCTACCTGCGCGGTCTGGGTCAAGAAGCCCAAGAGTGCCGCAACTGGGGTGCGCAGTTTGACTTGTTCAACTACAGCGCCCCCTTCCGCAAGGTGCCGCAGTTCATTACTCTGTTCGCATCCTACACCCAGCCCCTGCCAGACCAGCATGTCTACGGCAGCGGCAATGACCCCCTGGAAATCCAGTTCGGCGCGATTTTCCCCAAAGAAACTAGCAACCCCAGCACCAGTCCCGCGCCTTTTGGCAAGGACACCCGCCGCAT
>CAZJNL010001292.1:0-1927 GCA_964546515.1 uncultured Oscillatoria sp. | reverse complement strand
AGTCCGCTGTGAGTCATCAAAACTAAGCAAAGTTTTCCCATCTGAGCTAAAAGTGAGGGAAGAACTATAATGCGGCGGTATATGCGGCAGTGTGCGAATGCAACGGTGTAGTGATTCCATAAATTCCTCTTTGTTGTGTATTTGTATGATCCCTGGCCTTTCCCAGGGTGTATGTGGTTTGTCTTGACTGTTTAGTAGCCTCTTTTTCCACACCCACATGCCTGATATATAAGTGGTCGTGTCAATGGCCACTTCAAGTCAGGGGCGGACAGCTGCTTTAGGACGACATGGCCAAATGGCCTTTGGCTGGACTCTTGACCATCACCTCTTTATTTATAGCACAGTGAGATTGTTTTGAACACCTTCTTTTTAAAGATAGCTAAACTTCGGCATGCCTGCCTGATTCTTTAATATTTTTTAACATTTCCTCCAGCATCCACGATGTCCATCATAGCAGCAGCCATATTGGTTAGGACATTCCGGGGCGGGGGCGGGGGCGGGGGGCGGGGGGCTGGGGGGCTGGGGAGATCGGCGATGATGAACCTGGATCTGTCTCAAATGTCGATGATGTCCTTGAGAGGAAGCATTCTGGCGAAGCGCCTCTGGTTTTTTCTGGCACCGGCACGGGGTTGAAGAATGACCGGGTTTTGAGTGGATGTCTCCTCTCACCACAGATATACCCCTCCGCCGAGGCATCTTTTATTTAAGGTTTTGCGGGTTTTTCCAGGCATAACAGCATAACAGGGCCACAATTTCTGTCCACACCGGCTCCCACTCCCACACCGGCTCCTTTGCAGTTGGCCCGAATATCTGGGCATCCGCTTAATCAGAGTCTTTATATTTCAGGTTTTAGCGAACAAAAGCGAGGTGCGGGGGATGATTTTATGTTCAGGTAGGGGGCTGGCAAAAGCTGGACAAACCCGCACCCCCCTAGGCTTTAGCCCAACCTTCCAAGGGTGCTCTCACCGGCTTCACCGGCACACTTTGCCCGATTGCCGGCACCCCTCCATTGCCACATTTCCGCCCACAACCCCCACCGGCTCAAATCTATCCTTAGTGGGCTGCGGTCTACTATATTATAAACCATAACAGTTGTGCTGGCGCAACCCGTACTGCTTAATACACCTCATCATGGCTGCCGATATCTACAAACACAGCTTTTCCGTCTTCTGTAAAGTAGAACAATACCCTCTCCTCGTAATCCACACTAAAACTCCAAAATTCCTTAAGCTTGCCTGAGAGTTTGTGCGTTTTCAAACTCTGCTCAAATGGATCGGCAGTGAACTGTTCCAATTTTTGCCAAAACCTCGCCTCTAAATCTGCGTTGCCTTTGATGCGCTTTTTGAAGGCGCGTTTGAATGGGGAGCTGAAACTAACTTCCACTATTCTTCCTCTATCAGCTGTCTCAGTTCGTTAAGATTGGAGGAAAACTTCAGTTCCCCTTTTTGTTCTTCGACCTGCGCTAACTGGAAGTTATCATATATCTTCTGCCGGCGATCTTCACGGATATATTGGTTCAAAAGCCATTGAATTTCCTGCTTTTCATCTGGGGAAAGATTTTTGATTACCTCGACTACATCCTTAAAATTCATCGTTGGTTATCTCTCATTTTAGTTAGGTATTCTCAAATTAACTATAGCACAGCGCCCCCCAACTGTCAACCTCGCCCAACTCCCCCAACGCCGCGTTCTCCCACCGGCAGCTTAGCAATTTCCTGGAGAGATAGCCTTGTCGCCGGCTCAGCCGGTGCTAAAATACTAGAGTCTTGCTGTTCCTGAGACATCGGCACTCCCTGTTTTTCCTTTTGCTTGAGAAACTCGACAAAATCCAATATTAGCCCGCGAAGGCGGGCTTTGTCTGTATAGCGGCAGAATTCATTCTGCCGGCTGATTCATTCTGCCGGCTTATTCATGCTGCCGGCTGATTC
>CAZJNL010001291.1:0-1927 GCA_964546515.1 uncultured Oscillatoria sp. | reverse complement strand
CTGGCTTTCAAACTATTCTTTTATCAAAGGTTCGGTGCTGTGAGGGCCTTCGGGTCGCTTGCGCATCCCTTTCCTCACCGCGCCATACTACTGTAACAACCCGATCTGAGTTTGTCAAGCATTTTCCAGAAATTTTTTGAAAAAGTTTTCGAAAAGTCTCAAACCCTTACACGGCGGCGGTTTCGCGGTACAGTATGGGAGGCGTCTCCCAAAGAGCGAGGAAAAAACTTGTGAACTTTCAGTCCGTCATTGCCACCTTGCACCAGTTCTGGGCCAATCGCGGCTGCCTGATAGCCCAGCCCTACGACATCGAAAAGGGGGCCGGCACCATGAGCCACCATACCTTTTTAAGGGCCATCGGGCCAGAACCCTGGTCAGTGGCCTATGTGGAGCCCTGCCGCCGGCCCACAGATGGGCGCTATGGCGAAAATCCCAACCGCTACCAGCACTACTACCAGTATCAAGTCCTGATCAAACCCTCTCCCAACAACATCCAAGACATCTATCTGGATTCCCTGCGAGCCCTCGGCATCCGTCCCGAAGATCACGATATCCGCTTCGTGGAGGACAACTGGGAGTCCCCCACATTGGGCGCTTGGGGCGTGGGCTGGGAAGTCTGGCTCGACGGCATGGAAATCACCCAGTTCACCTACTTCCAGCAGTGCGGCGGCATCGACTGCCGTCCCGTGCCCATCGAGATCACTTACGGGCTAGAGCGACTGGCCATGTATCTCCAAGAAGTCGATGCCTTTACCAAAATTCGCTGGACGGATGAGGTGACGTATGGCGATGTCCACCTTCAGGGAGAAATTGAACAGTGCACCTATAACTTTCAGGCGTCCAATCCCGATATGCTGTTCACCCTGTTTGGCCTTTACGAGCGCGAGGCTGAGCAGCTGACGCAGCGCGGGCTGGTTCTTCCCAGTCTGGACTGCGTACTCAAGTGCTCTCACACGTTTAACCTGCTGGACGCCAGAGGGGTGATTGCGGTAACAGAGCGCACCCGCTATATTGGCAAGATTCGCAATTTGGCCAGACGTGTCGCTCAGCTGTATTTGCAGCAGCGAGAGCAGCTGGGTTTCCCCCTGGATAAAGTGCGGGAGGCTCAGCCCCTGGCGGTTTGATTAAATTTGTATTATTTTTGAACCGCAGAGGCGCACGAACTGCGAGAGAACAAGAGGTAGTCAAACGGATGGTTAATCTCAGTGAGCTGCTCGAACCGATTGCAGCGCAATTCCGCAATCTGGGAATTCCTGAACCTATTACCCACTGGGGACATCCGGTGATGATGGGGATTGTGGTGTTTGTGATGGGCAGTTTTGTCGGGTGGGCCGGCTGGCGCGGACGGGTGCTGGCCGATGAGGCTGTCGCGAGTAAAAGCCGGAGCGACCACCGCAAACTCGCCCCTTTTATGTTCTTGTTTATGGCTTTGGGCTACACCGGCGGTTTGCTGTCTCTGGTGATGCAGCACCAGCCGGTGCTGGAAAGTCCCCATTTCTGGACTGGCTCCATTGTGCTGCTATTGCTGGCCATCAATGGCGCTATTTCTCTTTTCGGTTTTGGCGGCAATAAAGCCGCTCTGCGCACGGCTCACGCTTACCTGGGCAGTGCGGCGCTGGCCATCATGTTCCTCCATGCGGTGTTCGGTTTGAAACTGGGTCTATCTATATAGAGTGGAGCGGTGAGCGATGACTCCTGTCGGTGGTGTCATTCTCTGTCTGGCTTATATCGTGGGGTTGCTCTCCACAGCAATTCCCTGGCGGCTGTTTGGCGTGCCGGCAGGAGGTTTGGCAGTTCTGGCTTTGGGCGTGGCGGCGGCAATCGCCCTGCCCCGTTTCTGGCGCACCGGCCCGAAATTCTGGCTTTGGCTGGCTGCCGGCACTGTCGGATTCCTGGCAACTCTCTATTTTCAAGCCCGAACGCCGCA
>CAZJNL010001290.1:0-1927 GCA_964546515.1 uncultured Oscillatoria sp. | reverse complement strand
AGTGCGGCGCGTAGCGGCGGCAGCGATTAATTGCTGCGCAGCTGGGCATCGAGAGTCTTGGCGATGCGGTCGCGAGTTTCTTCCAGGTGTGCCCGCGTGTAGGCGTCAAGGTTTCTGCCCTGTTTTCTCAGCCTCCTGTCAATCGACTTGTGCAATTGGCGCAGCTCCTGCCAAGCCAGGGTGCGGGCGTCTTCAGGCACATCGGAAGTCCGCAGCACCATTCTCATCAAAATACCCAGGTGATCGCGCTGCAGGGAGCGGCGGACGCTGGAAATGGACACCAGCTCGCCATCTTCTTGCAGCACTTCCGTCCAGATACCGGACTCCAAGGTGTCAAAGAGTTCTGGAAGCGTCAGCGCCTGTCCGGGTTCGCTCTTGAGTTCGAGATCGCGCAGGCGAGTCAGACGATAGTCGTCGAGGAGGACTCGCAGCAGCACGCCTTGCACGAAGTAGAGCCGGTCGTGAATCGGATAGTCGAGACTGACAGTTGGTGCGTTGCCCCAGTCGCTCCAGCGCTCGGAGGCCAGCTTGTTGAGCAGTTGCGGCGAGAAGCGAAAAGCGTCCTGAGAGAAGATATACTTTTGCAGCGCCGCCAGGGCTTGGCGCTGTTTGTCCACCGGCACCGGCTCAAAGGGCAATCGCCCGTTGGGGTCGCCCGGGCGGTCGCGGTGGAAAGACTGCCCGCCGACGTAATTGGTGAGGAGCATGGCTTGGTTGAAATAGTAACCCAACACCGTGTCAAACATCTGGCGCATTTCGCTGTAAGTTTCATCGGTTGCTGGGTGGCGCTGTTCCAGGCGCGACCAAATTTCCCGGGCTAAGTCCATCTGCAACTGGGAGTAGCGCAGCACGTCGCCGCTCAAATCAAAGGTGTTGGCACCGGGGTCAATATCAAAGCTGTCCTCATCTGTGGCGTAGGCGAGTTCGGGGTGGGGAGATCGCTGGGCAATCTGCTGCAAAAACTGCGACTCGGCTTGGGGATTGCCTGCCGGTGCTGGCGTGTAGCCGTACTCGATCGCCCAGTGGTCATAGGGACCGACCAGAGTGGTGAAATAGTCTCCCTGCTGGACGCCGGGAGGGGCGAGGTTGACGCCGTTGTAGTCCATCACAGAGCCAACCAGCCCCCGGGTGCGGGTGATTTCGGTGTTGTGCAGCTCTTCCGGCATCAGCATGGTACTGCCGTGGAAATTGTGCCGCAGCCCGAGAGTGTGGCCAACTTCATGGGCGATCAGTTCCCGCAAATACTGGCGGACGTACTCTTTCATTTCGGGGCTGTCCGGGGGCGCGTTGCGCAGCAGGGACAGGTTCAGCGCTCCCATTGCGAAATGCTGGGTGGATTGGAAGCCGTGGCACAGGTCGTAAGCTCCCATCAAGCGCGACAGCAAAGAGCGCACCTGTACCGGCAACTTCTGCTGCGCCGGCAAAAAAGGGTCGCTGAGGGTTTGTCCGCCAGAGGCGACACTTTGTGCCGTGGCGCTGGGGGGCGTCTGTGCCGGGGATGACAAATCGTAGGGATGGCAGTAGTTTTCTGCGATGCGCCACAGCAAAGATTTTTCTGTTGCCGAGCGAGGTTCGACGAAGGTGCGAAACCCCTGCTTGATGGAGCGCACGACGCTGCCATCGACAATAATGTCGGCGTCCAAGATTTGCCCCGTCAGCGGGTTGACGCGATTTGGGCCAATGGCAGCAAACCAGCTTTCAAAGGAATTAGACCAGCGGATGGTGTTGTAGCGCACGTCAGCTGGGTCCCAGGTGGCCTTATCCGGCATCTGCCGCACTTCAATGGCATTGAGGAATCCGGCTTTCTCGAAGGCTTTGTTCCACATCAGGACGCCTTGTTTGATGGTGTCGCGGTACTCCACCGGCACGGTGTTTTCAATCCAGAAGACTATTGGCTGTTTCGGGGGAGACAGGGGGGCGCTGGGGT
>CAZJNL010001289.1:0-1929 GCA_964546515.1 uncultured Oscillatoria sp. | reverse complement strand
AGCGCTGGTTATCTGTCGGAGAGCGCACGGCGACTCGGAAGTAGCGCTCGCCCAGTTCGGGAAAGCTGAGGCAGTCGCGGATGAGGATCTGTTTGCGGCTGAGCAATTTTTGCTGCAGTTGGGAACTGGGGTGCTCGGACTCAACCAGTAAGAAATTGGCCGCACCGGCATGCGGTCGCAAACCGGGCAATTTGGCCAGCCCCTCAAACAGCTGCCAGCGTGCCGGTGGCAGCCAAGTCCAGGTTTTCTGCTGGAAATCGGTATCGAGAACTGCCGCCACACCGGCTGCTGCGGCTAGGGCGTTGACCGGCCAGGGGTCGCGCCACTGCTGCCACTGGCGCAGCCGGTCGGGGTGGGCGGCGCAATAGCCCAGGCGCAGTCCGGGCATGCTGTAGAACTTGGTCAGGGAGCGCAGCACCACTAAATTGGGGAATTTTGGCACCGCGCTCACCAAGCTTTGCTCCTCGGAAGGTTGCAGAAAATCCATAAACGCTTCATCCACCACCACCAGGGCAAATTGCTCTAGATATGGTATAATGTTCTCCCTTAAAAATAGCTGGCCGGTGGGGTTGTGAGGGTTGTTGAGCAGGAGGGCTGATGCGCCCCGATGGAGGCGGCTCTGAGCCGGTGGCAATATCTGGCGGATGTCTCGCACTGAGGGAGGGAGTAGCTGGCTGGGATTTGTCCCGCCCTCCCGGGGAGTTTCTCCCGTCAGCGGTGGGGTGCCGGTATCCGCCCCTCGCTGACACGGGCTCTCTTGACTGCTGGCCAAGGACAGAGGACACTCGATGGCACTGACGCTGAACGCTTTGAGGGCCCGCCAGTAGTCGCCGAAGGCCGGTGTTACCAAATAAGTCTCTGCCAGTTGCGATAAATCCCAGCCCGCCCAGGTTAGCAGTTCTGCCGAGCCATTACCGGGCAGAATCCACTCGGGCGGCAGCTGGTGCAGCTGGCCCAGAACCGCCCGCAGTTCCTGATAGTCCGGGTCGGGATAGGCTCTCAGGTCGCACAAGTGGGCTTGAATAGCCGCCAGAGCGGACTCAGGAGGCCCAAAGGGGCTGATACTGGCAGAGAAATCGAGAATAGCCGAGGGGGGACAGCCGGCTTTTGCCGCTGCCCAGGCTAAATTCCCCCCATGAGCCGGTCTGTTCAAGGATTGGTTGGGCGCTTGGCGACAGACTAGGATT
Source organism: uncultured Oscillatoria sp. (assembly GCA_964546515.1). Taxonomy (GTDB): domain Bacteria; phylum Cyanobacteriota; class Cyanobacteriia; order Cyanobacteriales; family Oscillatoriaceae; genus Oscillatoria. The sequence continues at coordinate 742 of CAZJNL010001289.1, read as the reverse complement.
CGGGCGCGACCTTTTCCTTGAACAGTTTGCCGGCGGAGAAAGCCGGCACCTTTGTCGCGGGGATTTCCATTTTGTCGCCAGTTTTGGGATTGCGACCTTCGCGGGCTTTGCGCTCGCGGGACTCAAACGAGCCAAAACCCACCAAAGTCACCTTGTCGCCCTCGGAAACGGCATCCATGATTGCTTCCAAGGCAGCAGTCAGCACAGCATCGGCTTGCTTTTTGGTCACACTGGCCTTTTCGGCAACCACATCAACTAATTCGCCCTTATTCATATCTAAGCACCATCACTGTTGTGGGTTAAATATCACTTTGCCTTTTCAGCTAGTGATAGCTGGGCTTGAGTCTGGCCTTTGAAATTTTTGCCCAAAATGGCTGAAAATCTCTCAGACTCTAGCTTTCACTGCATTATTCTAAAGGTTGCTCGCCGGATATGGAAGCCTGAAAGCCTTAATTTATGTCGATCGGCGTCAAAATCCCCCCTCGCACCCGTCAGATTGGCCATAAAAGCCTGTACGGGGCTCAGTCGCAGTAGGGGCCGGTTCACCCGAAATCTCTCTGGCACAGGGAAAGATTGTCATCAACCCGCCCCCGCCCCTCCTGTGCCCCTACCCACGCACCGCCACCCCCAACCCGCCCAGAACGCTCGGCCAAATCCCCTGTCCGCACTGGAAGAAAGCATTATAGCATAAACCAATTTTTCTGTCAAGTGACTGGGGATATAGAAACCCGGAAACTTCAAG
>CAZJNL010001288.1:0-1938 GCA_964546515.1 uncultured Oscillatoria sp. | reverse complement strand
CCTGCGCTGCCGGCGACAAAATCATTCTGCCTCGGAATGTCCACAGGTCTGCTATTTCCGGTCTGGTTCTCTCCGGTGCTGTGCCGGTTTTCGTCAATCCCGAATACGACCCGGCTTGGGATTTAGCCAACAGCATCACGCCCAAAGCAGTGGCGGAAGCCCTCGACCGGCATCGGGACGCCAAGGCGGTGATGGTAGTTTACCCCACCTATCACGGGGTTTGCGGCGATCTGGCGGCTATTGCGGAACTGGCGCACCGGCACGGCATCCCCTTGCTGGCGGACGAAGCCCACGGGCCGCATTTTGCCTTCCATCCCGACTTGCCGTCTCCGGCGCTGGCTGCCGGTGCGGATTTAACCGTGCAGTCGGCCCACAAGGTACTGTCCGCTATGACCCAGGCATCGATGCTGCACGTCGGGGGCGACCGGACAGACCGGCAGCGCCTCAGCCAAGCTTTGCAGCTGGTGCAATCCACCAGTCCCAGCTATTTACTGCTGGCTTCTTTGGATGCGGCGCGGCAGCAAATGGCCACACAGGGGGAGCTGCTGCTGGGGCAGACGCTGCAGCTGGCTGAGGAAGCTAGAGTCCGGATTGCCCGGATTCCGGGACTGTCGGTGTTAGAACCCCCATCACCCGAGGCGGTGACACCCGGATTTGTCGCCCTCGACCGGACGCGGCTGACGGTGAGCGTTGCCGGTTTGGGGTTGAGCGGGTATGAAGCGGATGAAATTCTGCACCGGCAGCTGGGGGTAACAGCTGAGTTGCCTTGCCTGCGGCAGCTGACATTTATCGTCAGTCTGGGCAACACGCCGGCAGATATTGAGCAGTTGGTGCGAGCCTTCACCACACTAGCTGAGAAAGGCAAAAGGCAAGAGGCAGGATTATCCCAAGCAGGTGCGCCGGTGCTCCCGTGTTCCCCAGAAACCCCTCCTCTGTCCCCCCGTGAAGCTTTTTTTGCCGAGACAGAAACGCTGCCGGTTTGCCTTGCGTGCCACAAAATCAGTGCCGAGATAGTTTGTCCCTACCCGCCGGGGGTGCCGGTGCTGATGCCCGGTGAAATCATTACCCCACCTGCCCTCGAGTACCTGCAGCGGGTGCTAAGCTCAGGTGGGACAATAACAGGGTGTGGCGACCCTAGCTTGCAAACGTTAAAGGTTGTGCGAAAGTGAGGAGTGTTAGCTGCAGCGCCACCTGCGGTCAGCTGTCAGCAGGCTAATGGCTCACGGAGCTAACAATTCAGAATTAATTATTAAGAATTCACAGGGTCAAAACTTTTTATGCTATGGCCTTACGTTACCCCTGGTATCCCGGATGAGCTGTTCGAGCGGCTGCCGGGGATTCCGCTGAGCAAGCGCGAAGTGCGGCTGCTGATTGTATCCCAGCTGCGGCTAATGCCAGACTCCGTGTTGTGGGACATTGGAGCAGGCACCGGCACGATTCCCGTGGAGAGTGGGTTGCTGTGTCCCAAAGGACGGATTGTCGCGGTGGAGCGGGATGAGGAAGTGGTCAGCCTGATCCGCCGCAACTGCGAGCGTTTCGGCGTGGGCAATGTAGAAGTGATTTTTGGCAGCGCCCCTGAATGTCTCCAAGACCTGCCGGAAAGACCGCAGCGGGTTTGCATCGAGGGAGGACGCCCCATCAAAGCCATGCTCAAGGAAGTCTGGCAGTACCTGCTGCCCAAAGGCCGGATTGTGGCCACAGCGGGCAATCTGGAGAGTCTCTACGCGATTTCAGAAAGCTTTGCCGAACTGCAAGTCCGCAATATTGAGGTGGTGCAGTCAGCTGTTAACCGGCTGGAGACGCGGGGCAACCATCAAGTTTTTGCCGCAGTCAATCCGATTTTTATCCTCAGCGGCGAGAAATTAGATTGAGCCTCAAAGGGGCCGCTTGAGCGGTAGAAATGGCTTCTGGCGCAGGCGCAACGCCCAAGCGCTATTA
>CAZJNL010001287.1:0-1939 GCA_964546515.1 uncultured Oscillatoria sp. | reverse complement strand
CCTCCTAAAATTAGGTTCGGGATAGTGAAAACCGGTTTATTAAGTGGGTGGGACTCTAAGAAACCGGGTTTATTTTGGCATTCCCTCCGAAAAATCGGTTACGGGGAGAGAAACCCGGTTTCTTAAGTGGGGGAGGAGAGGGGGAGAAACGCGGGGCGATACTGCAGGGACTCTCAGAAACCGGGTTTCTTTTGGCAATCCCTCGGAAAAATCGGTTACGGGGAAAGAAACCCGGTTTCTTCACCGGCACCCGACGAGTGGCACGAAGAGTGGTTTCTCCTTCCCGGGAAGTCTCTCAGGGCGATGCTGGGGAAAAAGCTTTACCCAACTTGCTGCCCATTGCTGACCCCAGTGCCATCCCTGTACGCTGTTGGCAACACCTGCGTTACAGAGCGCAGTTGCGCTCTCAAGTCCGGTTAATCCCCGTCCGCAAAAGCCACTCCCGCAATTAGAGGGGCTGGGGACTAGCCCTACCGGCCTGCTGAGCGGACCTCTAGGGCATACACTCCGCGGACTGGGAAGGTATTGCGATTTATTTTCAACTCTACCACAACTGCACTCTACGTTATTGCCAATTCCCTCACAAGCTGGCAGCCCAGCAGGGACGGATATATCACAACCCACGCCCATCTTCCGGTCTATTTACAAATCTTTACTTTTTGACCGGCTGCCACCGCCTGAGATATTATTAATAATTTGTTTCAAAAATAGGGACGGCTTTTTAAAGCGTCTTGCTTCTGGGAGCGGCGCACTTGAGCCAAAAAATCTGATTTTGATTGAGAATCTGACGGGGTGGAGTGTTGGTTTGAGCGCCAAATCTGGCAGCGGGGTATTGGTTGCCTTGGTGGGATACCCGCGCCTGAGGTGCCGAGAGGGTTGCTCGGCTATCCAACCCTGGAAGCAAACCATCGGCTGAAGTTTTCTGCCCGATTGCGGAAAGTCTGCCTTCAGCAGGCGCTCAATGTCTGGCTGGCTTGAGGTCGCCAAAAAGCGTGAGATTAAATACGGTTAATTGCTAATCTTATTTAGTGGGCTTTGAAGCGATAGTAAGATAATCAATCAACCGTAAATTATTGGCGGGGGATTGCTGGCGTCTAGGCTGCACGGGAAGGTGCGGAAACTGGTGCGGGCCAACCCTTGGGGGCGGGCGGTGGCTTCACCCCACACCGGGGTAGCCTGACTGGCGTGGGGTACAGTCGTGCGTCCCCTAACCTGGGGGATCAATAATGCAAAGAATTCTCAATTCTTGTCGGTTGTTGAAAATTCTCCTGAAAAAAAGTTATGATTTTCAACAAAGAGTCTTTTTTGGAAAGATGGGTATGGCTCTCTACACAGCAGCTTCACTGAAAGCGGAACTCAATGCCAGGGGGTGGCGCTTGACGCCCCAAAGGGAGACCATCTTGCACGTCTTTCAAAATCTTCCTAGGGGCAACCATCTGAGCGCAGAGGATTTGTACAATCTGCTGCTGCGTCGGGGGGAAAACATCAGTCTGTCCACAATCTACCGAACGCTGAAGTTGATGGCCAGGATGGGCTTGCTTCGGGAACTGGAGCTGGCAGAAGGCCACAAACATTACGAGCTCAACCACCCTTACCCGCATCACCACCATCATTTGGTGTGCGTCCAGTGCAATAAGACGATTGAATTCAAAAATGATTCTATTTTAAAAAGCGGTCTGAAGCAAGCGGAGAAAGCGGGTTTGCAGATGATTGACTGTCAGCTGACGATTCACACGATTTGTCCGGAAGCGCTGCGGCTGGGATGGCCCTCTATGCTGCCCAGCAGTTGGTCGTGTCCCCGGGCTCACATGGAAGCGCACCCGTGGGATGAAAGCGAGAGCGCTGCAGACGGTGAAGCGCACTGAGCCAATAAAAACTTGTCAGGCGTCCCACTCCGGGTGTCTGTTCGGTTTACCGCATCAGGAATTACGGGAAACCG
>CAZJNL010001286.1:0-1942 GCA_964546515.1 uncultured Oscillatoria sp. | reverse complement strand
CCCCTTCAACAGGCTTGCTCTTTTTAGTTCCCCCCCTTTTTAAGGGGGGGCAGGGGAGGGCCTTGTGCCCGCCCTCAGGAGCGGGGGAGTAGGGGCGGGTTCACCCGATATGTCTGTAGGAAGTCAAAAATGTTAGTAAACCCGCCCCCACACAGTTAGGAAAAGGTTGTTATTGAACGATTTAAGACGATAAATAAGTGTAACTGCTGAGACAGCGCTCATAGTTCTGCAGCAGCCGCTGAGCCTCCTGGATGCTAATCCGCCCTTCTTGCAAAGCTTGCTCAGTTTGTTTGCGGATACTTTCAACCAGATCCTCAGAGTCGTACTGGACATAGCCCAGCACTTCAGTCATCGTATCCCCCTTGACAACCTGTTCGATTTGGTAGCCTTTGGGCGTCAGCTGGATGTGCACAACATTTTCGTTGCCAAACAGATTGTGGAGGGAACCCATGATCTCCTGATAAGCGCCGGCGAGGAACATCGCCAAGTAATAGGGTTCCCCCGGTTTGAGCGGGTGCAATTCCAGCACCAGCTTGACATCCGACTTGTCAATAAACTTGTCGATTTTACCGTCACTGTCGCAAGTCAAATCTGCCAGAGTGCCGCGCCGGGTGGGTTCTTCATCCAGCCGGTGAATCGGCATGATGGGAAACAGCTGGTCAATCGCCCAAGTGTCAGGTGCCGATTGAAAGACAGACATATTGACGTAGTAGATCGACGCCATGATATCGTCTAAACTTTTCAAATCATCATGCACGAACTCCTGCAGGCGGACGATCTCCTGAATCTTGTGGCAGCACGCCCAGTAAAGCCGCTCAGCCCGGGCGCGGTCCCGCAAGCTGACATAGCCGAAGTTGAAAAGGCTAATCGCTTCTTCCTTAAATTGAATAGCGTCGTGGTAAGCTTCCTGGTAGTTTTCGGCGCTGATTGACTGGTAAGTTTCGTAGAGATTGCGCAGAATCAGATGCTCTTTTTCGCCGAGGGGTAGCGGTGCGCCCGCCGGCACCTCACTCGTACCCAGAACGTCAAAAACCAGCACTGACTGATGGGAAGCCAGAGCGCGACCGCTTTCACTAATCAGCGTCGGAGCCGGCACAGATCGCTCCTCACAAGCTTCTTTCACCTCCGCCACAATGTCATTGGCGTAGTTCTGCATGTTGTAATTTTTAGAGGCGTAGAAATTCGTCTTAGAGCCGTCGTAGTCTACTGCCAAGCCGCCGCCGACGTCGAGATATTTCATATTGGCTCCTAATTTCGCCAACTCGACATAAATCTGGCTGGCTTCCCGCATGGCGTCCTTGATGGCGCTAATCGAAGAAATCTGAGAGCCGATGTGGAAGTGCAGCAGCTGCAGTGAGCGCAGCAAGCCGGCATCTTTGAGTTCGTCAACCGCCTGGATAATTTCTGGAATCGTCAGGCCAAATTTAGCACGGTCGCCCGTTGTGCCGGCCCACTGGCCAATACCCTTACTGGTCAGCTTAGCCCGGACGCCCACCAGCGGCTCGATCCCCAGCCGGCGGCTCGCCTCAATCACCATCTGCACCTCTTCGAGCTGCTCTAGGACAATAATCGCCGTCTGTCCCAGGCGCAGCGCCAGCATAGCCGTCTCGATGTATTCCCTGTCCTTGTAGCCATTGCAAATCAGCAGCGCACCGGGAGTTTTCAGCGTGGCCATAGCAATCAGCAATTCCGGCTTCGAGCCTGCTTCCAGCCCGAACTGATGGGGTTGGCCAAACCGCACCAACTCTTCTACCAAGTGCCGGTGCTGGTTGCACTTAACCGGGAAGACGCCGCGATAGGCTCCCGGGTAGTTGTAGCGGGCGACAGCTTTGGCAAAACAGGCATTGAGCCGCTCAATCCGGTCTTGCAAAATATCGGAAAACCGGATGAGCAGGGGCAGCCCCAGGTTCCGCTGGCGCAGCGATTCAACCAGTTCGTACAG
>CAZJNL010001285.1:0-1943 GCA_964546515.1 uncultured Oscillatoria sp. | reverse complement strand
GGTGCTGTTAAGTTTTTTGCCGGCTAATTTAAGTAGATTTACTGATGACAGCTGAGTTTTTTACCGATCTGCGATTTACCCAATCAGGAGCTTTCAACGCACAATTGGGCGCGTTTTCCACAGTTTAGTACGGCTGAGAGCAGTTCCGAAGACTCTTGAGAAGAGATTAAGGAAACTTAAGATCGAGCCGGGCGCTTACAGCAGAGCCAGGGCGAAGCCATTACGCAGCCCGACAGGCGGCGGCAATGGGACACCGGCAGCGTCGCGCCACAGCCGGGCCCGCCGGTGAGCCCGAAGCTGTTAAACTAGCATTCGCTACCCTTATTTTTCCCAAATCGAGTCTTTTTATAACCATGCAGGGGACAGAACGGCCCATTGCTGTGGATTTGTTTGCCGGTGCCGGCGGCATGAGCCTCGGCTTTGAACAAGCAGGGTTTGATGTCCGAGCTGCCGTCGAGCTTGACCCCATACACTGCGCCACCCACGAGTTTAACTTCCCATTTTGGCCTGTCCTGTGCAAAAGTGTTGCCGAGACTACAGCAGAGGATATCAGAAACCTGTCTGATATTGGCGAGCGGGACATCGACGCAGTGTTTGGTGGCCCTCCCTGCCAAGGCTTCTCCACGATCGGCTTCCGGGCCCTAGATGACCCCCGCAACGCCCTGGTTTTTCACTTTTTGCGGCTCGTCTTAGAGCTGCAACCGAAATATTTTGTGATGGAAAACGTGCGGGGACTCACGCTCGGCAAGCACCGGACATTCCTCCTGGAAATTATACATGAATTTAAGTCAAGCGGCTACCAGGTAGAAGAAAATTACAAAGTTCTCAATGCCGCTCACTATGGCGTGCCGCAGCATCGGGAAAGGTTGTTTCTCCTGGGATGCCGGCAGGGTTTGCCCCTGCCAAAATACCCCCAAGCAATTGCGAAACCCCCTTCATCAAAGGGCAAAAATTACAGCCAGCTGTCCTTTTTTCCAGCGGTACCGACGGTGTGGGACGCTATCGGAGACTTGCCGGAAGTCGGAGATTGCCCAGAATTGCTGACAAGAGACTGGGTGATAGCAGAGTTTTCAAAACCGAGTCACTACGCCGGTCAACTGCGCGGTTTTTATCCTGTAGAAGACGATTACTCCTACCAGCGAGACTTCGATTCCAAGCTGATCACTTCCAGTCTGGCTACAGAGCACACCCCAGAATCTGTAAAAAGATTTGCCGCCACTTTACCGGGGGAAACAGAGCCAATCAGTCGCTTCCACAAGCTCGACGCTCAAGGCATTTGCAACACGCTCAGAGCCGGAACCGCCAGCAATCGCGGCGCTTTCACGTCTCCAAGACCAATTCATCCCTATAAACCCCGGTGCATCACCGTGCGCGAGGCGGCGCGGCTGCACTCATACCCCGACTGGTTTCGCTTCCATGTGACGAAATGGCACGGCTTTCGGCAAGTGGGAAATTCGGTGCCACCCCTGTTAGCGAAGGCAGTGGCGTCAGAGATTGTCCGCGCTCTCGGCGTGATGCCGGTGTTGCCAAAAGACAAGAGGAAGCTAGGAGATGAAAAGTTGCTGGAGATGAATATGTCCAAAGCAGCTGAGCGTTACGGTGTCGCCCCACAGGTGATAGAGCCGAGAATCAGACGGCAAAGACAAAAAAGTAAGTAGGGTGAGTTGTTAACAATGCACCGGCTGCCGAGGTATTTTGTATGAACATCGCTCTAATATCATGTCCGCTGGCATCGATTGTTATAGCAATGGACAGTAAGTTTAGGACAAGGCATCTCACTTGCTAGTAGGGACCAGGCGAGACGCCTGTCCTACGTCCTAACCTAAGTGGCTACTGCTATATCTTTGTAGGGGCGGGGCTCACCCGAAATATTTGCACACCGAGGAAGGGGTGAAATAAACCCGCCCCCTCCTATACAATAACCATGCCACCGGACTTGATAT
>CAZJNL010001284.1:0-1945 GCA_964546515.1 uncultured Oscillatoria sp. | reverse complement strand
CCCTAAACCCTAACCCCTAACCCCTAAGGTCAGTCAATCCGGAAGTTGTAGGGCAAGCGGGCGTAGATGCCCCGGCGGTCGTTCAGGGGGCTGAGAATGGCCAGCTGCTGTTTGAGTTGCTCCCACTCAGCCGTGAGTGGGTCGAGCCGCACCCCGGAAGGGGCAGCCTTCGCGCCCAGCAGTTTTTGCACAATCCGCTCTTCCAGACTGCGGGTTTTCGGGTACTCTTCCACTCGCCAGTCGTTCCCCAGCTTGGCCAGCTTGGCAGCGTCAGCGATGGCGTCTCGGATGCCGCCGATCGTATCGACCAGGCCAATCTTCTGCGCTTCCACACCCGACCACACCCGCCCTTGGGCAATCTGCGCCACGGTTTGCTTGGGGATTTTCCGAGACTCGGCTACTTTATTTAAGAATTGCTCGTAAACCTGCTGCACCAACTGGCGGTAAATAGCGAGCTCTTGCTCGGTTTTGGGGCGGACAGAGGTTTGAGTGTCGGCATAAGGCCCCGTTTTCACCACATCCCAAGTGATGCCATTGTTATTGGCTATCTTTTGCACGTTCAGCAGCAGCCCAAAGACGCCAATCGAACCGGTGATCGTAGTCGGTTCGGCAAAAATCCGGTCGGCATCGGTGGAGATCCAGTAGCCGCCGGAAGCGGCGACGTTGCCCATAGAGACGACCACCGGCTTTTCTTTGCGAGTGAGTTTGACTTCTCGCTGAATCACCTCAGATGCCGTGGCGCTTCCGCCCGGACTGTTGACTCGCAGCACTACGGCTTTGACATCCTTATCCAGTCGCAGCTTGCGCAGCTGTTTGGCCAAGCGCTCGCCCCCCACCTGTCCGCCGCCGCCATCGCCATCGACTATCTCGCCCTCGGCGTAGACAACCGCAATCTGGTTTTTTGACCGGGAAGCCGCTTGATTTTGGTTTTGCACTGCTTTCGCGTAGCTGCTCAGGCTAATTTGACGGAACGACTGGTCCGGCTTGTTTTTGCCGGTCAGCTTTTTGAGGTCGGCTACCACCTCATCGAAGTACGCCACCTTATCGACTAGCTTCCGCTGGCTGGCTTCTTGCGCCATCAGCAGCCCCCCACTGTCAGCAATCGCTTGCAACTGTTTGGGGTTCAGTTGCCGGTGCTTGCCCACGGTGTTGCGGAACTCGCCCCACAAGTCGTCGAGCATTTTCTGAGTCTGCTGTTGGTTCTCCGGACTCAGCTGGGTGCGCTCGAAGGGCTCGACTGCAGCTTTGTATTTGCCTGCTCGAACCACCTGCACGCCAATGCCGTATTTCTGCAAGGCACCGGTGAGGAACATGGTTTGGGAACTCAAACCGTTGAGCTCCACCCCACCGAGGGGGTTGACTGCGACGGTGTTGGCCACGGAACCGAGATAATATTCTCCCTCTGTCCAGTCCTCGTCGTAGGCGACAATCTTTTTGCCGGTGGCGCGGAACCGTTCCAAGGCTTCGCGCACCTCTTTCAGGGTGGCCATGCCGGTGCTGGTGCCGGCACTGCTGCCCTGGAGATAAATGCCTACAATCCGCCGGTCGCGGGTGGCTTTGTCCAGAGAATCCAGAACCGTCCGCAGGGTGATGCTCTCGCTATCTTCATCGGAAAGCGCTTGTTCAATCGCTTCACTGGTTGTAGCCGCCGGCTTGCTGTCGGTAATGTTTGCGGACAGGTCGAAAACCAGCACGGATTTGTTTTCGACTTTTGGCCCGCTGTCTTTGGAGGCGACGGCAATCGCTAGCATTACCAGCCCCCCAATCCCCAGACTGGCAATCAGCGCCAGTCCTAGCAGGCTTCCCACTAAACTGGCAAATGTGTATTTCAGGAAATCACGCATTGAAAAAATCCTCGGCAAGAGTGTAGACGCAGGAGTGAGGGAGTTTGGAGCGTGCGCGAGTATTTATAGCAGCACTTGGGTGGAGTGCATTTCGTCTATCG
>CAZJNL010001283.1:0-1946 GCA_964546515.1 uncultured Oscillatoria sp. | reverse complement strand
GCGGAATGGGAATACGCCTGTCGCGCGGGAACCACAACTCCGTTCCACTTCGGCGAGACGATTACCCCCGATTTGGCTAACTACGACGGTAACTATATTTATGCTTCTGAGCTAAAAGGCAAGTACCGCCAGCAGACAACCGATGTGGGGAGTTTTCCGCCGAACGCCTTTGGTTTGTACGACATGCACGGGAATATCTGGGAGTGGTGCGCTGATCCGTGGCACGATAATTATATTGGTGCGCCGTCTGATGGGAGTGTCTGGGAAGCCGGTGGAAACGAATAGCGGCGGGTGGTGCGCGGGGGTTCTTGGTGCTTCAGCCCCAGACTCTGCCGTGCGGCTTGTCGCAGCTTGCCATGTGGCGGGCATCAGAGTCTTCTATGCCGGTTTTCGGGTTGCGGTTTCCTTGGCACCGGCACTCCGGGAGGCTTCTCCTCACCCACTTATTTACTAAACTGCAGAAGTGCAATTTACCCGCAGACGCACTCCGGCACCAGCCCGGTTTTATGACTGTCGTTTGCTGGCAACAGACATCCCAGAGAACGCTCGCCCCTGCCAACCCGATTCTCATAGAAGCAACAAATTAAGCGTAAAAGCTGCTATTTTGACAGTCCGTATAACTTTACAGCTAACTGCTGGTGTATAAAGCAGCTTATTGCAAATTGTACCAATTATATTATTCCTTATGTAGACTCATCGAATAGGTCGGGTCTCTTCTCTTGCCGGCACTCCCCCAAACCACATCAGTAGGGGCGGGTTTATCCATATTCTGCGCTTCGCCGAAAGATTTCTAGTGAACCAGAAGATATTTGCGCAGTAATTCAACGGATATTAAGATATTTTTTTAGCAACTTTAACTTTACGGTTAACTGCTGTTCGATAAAGCAGCTTATTGCAGATTGGTTAATTTATATTAAGTTATTATGTAGACTCATCAAATAGGTCTTGTCCCTTCTCTTGCGGGCACTCCTCCAAACCACAGAGCGTCGCCGCGGTTTATCGATATTTTGCGCTGACCCGAAAGATTGCAGGTGTTCCCGCCCCTACAGAGGGTGAGGATGTTGTGGGGGCTGTTGCAAGTCGCCGCGGTTTATCGATATTCTGAGCTGACCCGAGAGATTTCTAGTGAACCCGCCCCAAAAGAGCGGGGAAGGATTGTTGCCCATTGAAACCGGCACATCTATAAAATAGAGAGGGAGCATCTGACTTTTGCATGAAACCCGATAAAACCTCTCCCCCCTAACCCCCTCCCCTGCTTGGGGAGGGGGGAAATTACTCTACCTTCCCAAGCAGGGAAGGGGGCTGGGGGGTTAGGTTTTTGACAATTAAGATACTCCCAATAGAGATGCGCGTGGGGCAAAATAGAGACAACTCTCCCACAGGCACCCTTTTGCTTATGATTTACTGCCTCAATCCTACCTGCTTCAAGCCCGAAAATCCAGATGGGACAAACTTCTGCACCAGTTGCGGGACAAAGCTGTCACCACTGCTAAGAGGAAGGTATTGCATAATTCGCGCCATAGGTCAAGGGGGTTTTGGAAAAACCTACTTGGCATTGGACAGAGATCGGCACAACGCCAACTGTGTCGTCAAACAGTTCTCCCCCTCACAGGCAATTCAAAGCCACCCGCCGGCGCTGAAAAAAGCGCGGGAGTTTTTCAACCTTGAAGCGGAGAAACTGCTGCATTTAGAAGATAACCCACAGATTCCCACTCTGTTCGCTTACTTCAAGTCAGACAGCAGGCTATACTTAGTGCAGCAGTTCATCAAAGGGCAAACCTTGCTGGATGAATGGCAGCGAGAGGGAACCTTCAGCGAGCCAAAAATCCGGGAACTGCTGAGCGATTTGCTGCCGGTTATTCAATTCGTGCACGAGCGAAAAGTCATTCACCGGGATATCAAACCAGAAAACATCATCCGCAGGCAAAGTGATGGCAAATTGGTGC
>CAZJNL010001282.1:0-1947 GCA_964546515.1 uncultured Oscillatoria sp. | reverse complement strand
AAATTGCCCCGATATCCTCCGTCGCCGGCGCCCAAACGCACTCCCTGGCCAAATCCAGCAGCAGCCGGTGGACGTGAGCCAAATAAACCGGGTCCATCGTAGCGTAATACAGCTGGTTCTCACTCAGCGGTCGCTGCCCCCAGTCGCTTTGCTGCTCAGATTTTTCCACCTCTGGCAAGTGGCACAGCTGCACCGCCAAAGTTTTCAGTTTCAAATTGCGCACCGGCAAAAGGTACACCGGCAGCTTCCTGGCCATTTCCCAAGTGCAGGTGACATTCTTCGCCCGCTCCTCCCCCAGAAACCGCAAGTCGTAGGCGGCATTGTGAAACACCTTCTCAATATTGGCACTGACCATAATCCGCTCAATGAACGCCGCCGCCAATTCTGGCCTGTCCAGCACGTCCAGCACGCACACCCGCTCGCCGGTGCGGTCGCTCTTGTCATCCAACAGCTGAATCAGCGACAGTCTGGGAGTCTCACTCAGATAGTCCGCTATTTCTGTATCCACCCAGAGCGTGTTCGCCTTGGCATATTCAGCGATCGCCGCTGCGATCTCCGACGCCTCTGTCAGGTACGGCATGGGCTAAAACTCCCTCTCCCCCGAAAACGGACTCGTTTCAACTCCGCAGCCTTCAAGTGTATCTTTTTCAGCTCGAACTGTCAACAGGGAATCTTTCATTTCCCTTTGTGAGCTGCGTCACGGCACCCCCTCCAGAGAGTCACAAATTCCACAGCGCCGGCGTCACCCGAAAATCCCGAAAACATCACCGGAAGCCGAAACGAGCGTCACCGATCAATCTTTTGGCTTCCCCGACACTAGAGATATCAACCTAGTGAATCCACCAAAAGAGTCAACTGTGAGGCGTTATGATGGTACTGATTCGGGAAGTTGTCGAACAAGCTCTGAGAACTGGCTATCTCACCGTGGAAGCAGAAGAGGAGCTGCGCCACCTGCTAGCCAGGAAATACGACTTAGAAGACCTCAACGCCTTTATGCTCTTGCAGCACGCAGCGATGTCCGGTCGTGTCAAGCAACAGTCCAGGGAATTGCACCGCCGACAGCGAGAGGCGGAGGACTCCAGAAGGTAGGGTGCGTTCCACCGGCTCCCCTTCCTGCGCGGAGGTAGGGTGCGTTACGCCGGCCCCCTTTCTCACAATAATGAGGGGCGGGGTGCGTTCCGCCGGCTCGATGATTCCTGAAAAATGAGGCGAAAAGCGGAACGCACCCTACAACTTAGTTCCGCCGGCCCCCTTAATCACACAAATGATACAAAAAGCGGAACCCACCCTAGAACTGACCGGCTAAAGCTGGGACGCAGCGCTCGCACAGCAAAGGATGCTCCTCAGATTTCCCCACCTCCGTCGAATAATTCCAGCAGCGGTCGCACTTCTCGCCATCCGCCTTCACCACACCGGCACCCAGCGCCTCAGACTGGGAAGCAAACTGCAATCCTTCCAAAAGTGCCGGTTCCTCCAGCAGTTCCACCTCAGAGGTGAGAAACAGGTAGCGCAGTTCATCCACATTATTCGATGCCGCCATTTGCGGATTAGCCGATTGCGGGTTGAGCGAAAACAGCTTTTGCCGGAGTTCCGCATCCGCCACATAAAGCCGCACCTTAGCCTCCAGAGAAGAGCCAATCGCCTTTTCAGCGCGAGCTCGCTCCAGCACCTTGTTCACCTCACCCCGAATTTGCCGCAGCTGCTGCCAGAATACAGCCAGTTCTGGGTTTTTCCAGCCCTCCTCCAGCCGCACCCAGCCTGCTTCAAACACAGACTGGTACAGTGTCGGGTAAGGGAGATACTGCCAAATATCCTCCGCCATGTGGCACAGCACCGGCGCAATGGCCCGAGCCAGATTTTCCAGCGCCACCGCCAAAACCGTCTGGCAGGATCGCCGGCGGAAACTGTCCGGCGCACTGATATAGAGCCGGTCTTTGGCAATATCCA
>CAZJNL010001281.1:0-1948 GCA_964546515.1 uncultured Oscillatoria sp. | reverse complement strand
GGCACCTTTGGCGCCGGCACCTGCGGTGTGGCCGGCAGCTTCAGCACCGGCACCTCGGGGCTGCCAAACTGGTGATTCAGCCGCGCCGCAATATCGCGAGTCAGTTCCAAGTGTTGCTTCTGATCTTCGCCCACCGGCACCTTGTCCGGTTCGTAGAGCAAAATATCCGCCGCCATCAGCACCGGGTAATCCAGCAAGCCGGCGCTGACATTTTCTCCCTGCTTGACAGCCTTTTCCTTAAACTGGATCATATCTTGCAGCCAGTTGAGGGGAGTAATGCAGTTGAGCAGCCACGCCAGCTCACTGTGGGCGCAGACATGAGACTGCACAAAGATGCTGGAATAGTTCAAATCAATGCCGCACGCCAGATAGAGCGCCGCAATCGTGTAAGTGTCTGCCGCCAGCGTCGCTGGGTTGTGCGGCACCGTAATCGCGTGCAGATCCACCACGCAGAAGAAATTGTCGTACTGGCTCTGAATCTCCACCCAGTTGCGAATCGCGCCCAGATAGTTGCCCAGATGCAGGTTGCCGGTTGGCTGAACCCCAGAGAGAACGCGCTGCTTGCTCATAAATTCAAGTTAACTGTCACCTGCCGCACCGATAGTGCCGGTTAGAAATTCTATATCAATAGTTTGACACATGCTGGCGTCAAAACTCTGAACAGCCCAGCAATATACCACAAAAGTAAGACATCAGCACCAGGCATTTAATAAATCTCCCTCAAGGCAGAGTTTGTTTTGTCAATCTCACCAGTAAGCTTTGGGGATAACAGAACCTCCCTTGAAGGTTTCTAACCGATAGAGTTACCTGCTTGAGATTATTGATGAAAGCTCTTTTACTTTGGCCAATTTTACCGAATTCCTTCTGGTCTTATCAACAGACCCTAGATCTCGCCTGCTTGCGCTCCACCACCCCACCCTTGGGTTTAATTACAGTAGCCGCCATGCTGCCGAGTGACTGGGAAATCCGGTTTGCAGACCGCAATGTGCGCCCTGAAACTGAGTCAGACTGGGCCTGGTGCGACCTGGTTATCCTCTCTGCCATGATAGTCCAAAAGGAGGATTTTCGGGCGCTGATTCAAAAAGGGGTAGCCTCGGGCAAAAAAGTGGCCGTGGGCGGCCCCTTTCCCACTTCAGTGCCGGAGTTTGCCCTGCAAGCCGGTGCCCACTACCTGATTCTAGATGAAGGCGAATGCACTGTACCGATGTTTCTGGAAGCGCTGGAACGCGGCGAGGAACGCGGCATTTTCCGCTCTGCCGAGAAACCCGATGTCACCCAGACGCCGGTGCCCCGGTTCGACTTGCTGGATCTGGATGCCTACCTGGCCATCACGGTACAGTTTTCGCGGGGCTGCCCATTCCAGTGCGAGTTCTGCGACATTATCAACCTGTATGGGCGCAAGCCGCGCACCAAGACGCCAGAGCAGATGCTGGGGGAATTTGAAGTCCTCTATCAAATGGGCTGGCGGCGTTATGTGTTTGTGGTTGATGACAACTTCATTGGCAATAAACGGAATGCCAAAGTATTCTTGCGGGCGCTCATACCCTGGATGGAGGAGCGCAACTATCCCTTCATCCTGCTCACGGAAGCTTCACTGAATCTGGCAGAAGATGACGAAATGATAGAACTGCTGGTGAAAGCGGGTTTCACCATGATATTTATGGGAATTGAGACGCCAGACACTGACAGCTTGATGGGAGCTAACAAGGAACAGAATACCCGCCAATCCCTCATGGAGTCATGCCACAAAATTGCGCGGGCGGGGCTGCAAATTATGTCTGGCTTCATCATCGGCTTTGACGGTGAGCGTGCCGGTGCGGGAGAGCGCATCCAGGAGTTTGTCAAAGCTACGGGCATCCCTCAGGCTCACTTGAATTTGCTGCAGGCGCTGCCCAATACGGCGATGTGGAAGCGCCTCAAGCAGGAGGGGCGTCTCATAGAAGAGATG
>CAZJNL010001280.1:0-1948 GCA_964546515.1 uncultured Oscillatoria sp. | reverse complement strand
CTGTAGCGGCTGATCGCCCAAATGCTGTCTGCCTGTTGGAGTGCCCTTTGGTAGCTCGCAGCCAGCGGCTCCCACACTTCTTTGCCGTAAGTCAGAACAGTGTGGGGAATTCCCAAGGGCTGGCACAGCAGCTGTACCAGCGGTGCCAGTTTGATGTGGCCGCAGAAAACCCGTCGCGGACGTCGGTGCAGCAGACATCCGAGCAGGGCGACGGACAGCCGCAGGCGTCCAAGCCAGGGGGGCAGGGTTTTCAGGTAGTGAAATTTCAGCTGGCCGGTGTCAAAGGGATTGGGGCATCCCGGACTGTCCCGCAGCAGGAAAACTTCAGCCGAACCGGAACCCACCGAGAGATAAGCGCTGAGAATATCCTTGACATAAGATTGAATGCCGCCTTCTTTGGAAAAAATTTCCAAGAAAACGAAAACACAGGTTGCCGGTGCGCTCAATTTCTGCTTCAAGGCTGTTTTCTCTTACAAAAGTTGCTTAAAATCACCAGGCAGTTCCCGCCATTCTCACACCGTTCGTAGACCACGCGGTCTGCCAAACGCCGCAGCAGGAACCAGCCATACCCGCCGGACTGGAGGGTTCCCGGCTCTGGCTCTTTTACGGAATCAGGATTGAAGGGGGAACCCCTATCCCAAATCCGAATTTCCAGCCGGTCATCCCACAGCGCTACATCAATTTCGATCGGCGTTGCCGGTGGCAATTCTTGATGAGCGTGACGAACGGCGTTGGTAAATCCTTCTGCTAGCGCTAAGTTGAGACAGTAGAGTTTTTCTTCTGACCAAAAAATCTGTGAGGTGTGTTTGAGAAAGAATATCTCAAACCATTTTTGCACCTGGCTTAGGGCAGCCAAATCGCTCTGAACCGTCAGATGTTCTTGCTGCAACATTTCCGAAATAGGCCAATGATTGATTCGGGCGAGCTAGTGCAGCAGTGTGGGAATTTTTCAATCCGCTAATGGCGCAGGAACGCTCCTTGAGAACCGCTAGCTGCTGGCGCAGCCGGGGGAGAGTTTCGGGGTTAGAGGCTAGAAGCTGGGGGCTAAAAAATCTCCAGTCCCTAATCCCAACTAGCCCCCTGTTGGGGGGAGGGGGAGAGAAAGGAAGATAGAAAGGTTCCTGGCGGAAAACTGCCGCAACTCACTAGATATTTTTTAGGAGCAGGTCGGACAACTTCAGTATAGCGAATTAGTTCTGAGAGTGAAGTTAATTTTTATCAAGAAAAAAAAGCCAGCTATTAAGGACTGACGCCTGTTCGGGTTTCAAGAGAAGCGCAGCCGCACTTCTAGGAAACCTGACAGGCGTCTAATTTTAACCCGTTTCAGTCTTTTAGAACAGACCTAAGGTGAGGGATTTGTCAATCGGGAAAATCGCACCGATACCCAGCCACAGGGTCACCAAGGTGCCAAACAGGAAGACAGCGGTGGCCACAGGACGGCGGAAGGGGTTTTGGAACTTGTTGACGTTCTCAATGAAAGGAACGAGCATCAGTCCCAGGGGAATCGCAGCCATAGACGCGATTCCCAACAGTTTGTTGGGGAGAATGCGCAGGATTTGGAAAACAGGCCACAAATACCACTCGGGCAGAATTTCTAGGGGAGTGGCGAAGGGGTTGGCCGGCTCTCCCACCATTGCGGGATCGAGTACAGCCAAACCGACACAGAGGGCGATGCTTCCCAAAATCACCACAGGGAAAATATAGAGCAGGTCATTGGGCCATGCCGGTTCGCCGTAATAGTTGTGGCCCATTCCCATTGCCAGTTTGGCGCGTAGCTTGGGATCGCTCAAATCTGGCTTTTTCAGAGTTGCCATAGTTCTGCGTGTTCTCCTAAAAGTTTTTGCTTATTAGTGGCCGTGAGCTGTTAGCGGCTCAACACTAACAGCGCACTGCTTACCAATTTACAACGGACCGGAAATCCCTTGCTTGCGGATCATCAAGAAGTGCA